>CAMXUZ010000179.1 GCA_947251855.1 uncultured Ruaniaceae bacterium | reverse complement strand
CGCCGCGTAGACCACGAGATCGACCGCGCTGTTGACGAGCCGGGAACGCCAGAGCACGATCGCGAGCAACGCCCCACCCTTGAGCACCTCTTCGATCACCGGGGCGACCATGCCCACGCCGAGGAGTTCCACGACGGCCGGGTCGCCGACCGCCATCGTCAGCCACTGGAACGCTTTGGTGTTGAGGTACATCGCCGTCGCGGTCGCCACCCCCGCGCCCCACGCGAAGGAAAGGAACAGGTATAGCCGGGGCTCGGGCACCCATCGGTCCAACCACCACACCGCGGTGAGGACCACGCTCAATGGGATGAGCGCGATGAACGCACCAACGAGGGTCTCGGAGAAGCCGGCTTCGAGCATGGTGAAGAACAACACGATGCACACGCCCAGGGCGGCGAGAACGAACGCGGCGATCGCCTTGCCGTTACGTTTCGTCCGTTGGCCGTGCCAGATCGGGGCGGGTGCGGACCTGCTCGAGGGGACGGTGGGCGCGTTGCCGCGCGTGTAGTAGCCGCCGACCCGAGCCGCCCCTGCGGCGCCCGCGGGCGCGTGCGCCGGAGGATAGTGCCAGGGTTGTTCGGGGATCCGTGCGGGAGGTTGCGTCATTGGGCCTTCACCTCGTTGAACACGCCATCGTCCATCTCGAACGTATGCGGCAGCGCGGCCCGGCCGGCGAGCCGCGCCGTCTTGACGATCCACCTGCCGCGGAGCTTGTGCACCGATTCCACGGCGTCGTTGTGGAAGCGTCGCGCGAGCTGCACCCGGTTACACGTGACCTCCAGGTCGCTAAGGATCTGCTCGCCCTGCGGGTGTCCCGCGATAGCACGCCGATCCTCGCCATCCCCGAGCGCGGTGCGCAGGGCAACGGTGAGTTGGCTCTCGGCGACGCTCCGGTCGATCCCGCCGCTCGTGCTCATCGCGGCAAGCTCACCAAGGTTCGGCGCTTCGCGGCTCGGGTCGGCGCCCACGAGCCGTTCCCCCTGGATACCCGCGCCCCAGGCGGCCTCGGCAACGATGAGCTCCGATGCTTCATCCAGCGCCCCGCTGGAGGCGAGGTCCATCGCTAATTGGGCGCGGCGGACGAGCTGGGCATCCAGGACCGCGAGGGAGTTGACCACGCGCTTGTGCACCGCGTCCAGCCGCCGGGCGAGACGGCTGAGGATCGCGACGATAACGCCGACGATGACGATGACCAACAGGGCAATCTCTGCTCCGCTCATCGGCCCCTCCGAAGGCTTCCCATGAGCCGGCGGGCGATGCCGGGGGTCTGCGGCATCGGAATCTCGGGCCCGGATGCCACCATCGCATACACCTCGGAAATCTCCGTCGCTACCGTCGGCCAATCATACTTGCGTACCCACCGGCGCGCGTGGTCTTTGCGGCGGCGGGCCTCGGCGCTGTTGGAAAGAACGCGGGAGACCATGCTCGCGAGGTGCTCCGAATCGCCGACGTCGAACAGGTAACCTGCCCGGCCACCGTCGAGCACCGCCTCGAAGGCGTGCAGGTTGCTTGCGACGATGTTTGCGCCCGCGCTCATCGCCTCGACGAGCACGATCCCGAAGGATTCCCCGCCGGTCTGCGGCGCGACGTAGATGTCGGCGGAGGCGAGCAGACTCGCCTTGTCCTCCTCGCTGATCCCCCCGAGCGGGACGATCGCATCCGCATCCGGGCCGGAGTAGTCCAGGGTGCCGGAACCGGCGATGAGGAACCGCGCGCCGGGAAACTCCCGCCGGATCGCGGGCACCGCGTTGAGGAGAACCGGCAGCCCCTTGCGTGGCTCCTCGATCCGGCCGAGGAACACGATCGTCGGTGACTGCGGGTCCCCTTGCCACTCCGGGCGAGGCGTGGCGCTCGCGTATCGGTCCACGTACACGCCGTTCGGGATGACGACGGCGTCGGTGTCGAAATGTTCAATGATCGTCCGCCGGGCGTCCTCGGAGACGGCGATCCTCGCGCTGATCCGTTCGAATCCCGGCCGGGTGAAGGGTTCGGCGAGGGTGAGCACCTTCGATCGTTCCTGCGCCGAGTGGAAGGTTCCCACGATCGGCGCCTTGGCGCGGAGCAGGGCGATGAGGGAACAGGAGGGCACGAACGGTTCGTGGATGTGGACGACGTCGAAGTCGCCCTCCGTGAGCCACCCTTGAGTGATGCGCGTGACCCGGGGGCCGAACGCGAGCCGAGCGACCGACCCGTTGTATTTCACCGGGAGCGCCCGCCCAACCGAGGTGACGTACTCCGGCAGCGCCTGCTTGGGATCGGCTGGGGCGAGCACGGAGACGTCGTGGCCCCGTCCGCGCAGGATCTCAGCGAGATCCCGCACGTGGAACTGCACACCGCCGGGAGTCTCGAAGGAGTACGGGCAGACGATCCCTATTCTCATGGGCCCTCACCGAAGGCCCCACTGGAGGCCCGCGCAAGGCGGGTCTCATCCAGATCCGCGACGAAACACTTCTGCAACATATGCCAATCTTGCGGGTAGGCGCGTAGGAACGCGCCGAAACGGTCAGCCCACGTCTGCATCATATGGGCGGCACGCTCTTCTGCCGGGATCGCCTCCGGCGCGGCGATGAAGTCCGTGAACTCGATCACTATTCCCCACGGGCTGCCCGCCGCTCTCCTGCGCTGCCCGCGGAGCCGTTCGTGGCGGATGAACACGCCCACGAAGGGAACCCCAGCCGCAACGGCGACCGCGGCGGGCCCCGGCGCTACTCGCATCTCGTCATCGCACACGGTGACGACGACGCCGTCGCGGCTCAGGTCTCGATCGGCGAGGAGGGGCATGAGCGCGGAGTCCGAGCGCGCGGCGCGGACGAGTTCCCGGAACACCCCGTGGCCCTTCTCATAGGCGAGGATCCGCATCCCCAAATTCTCGCGGAAGGAGAGGAATTGGGTGAACAGTTCCTCGGGTTGGAGTTTTTCGGCGACGGTGATGACATGCGCGAAGTTGAGCTCGCTCCAGGCCCCGGCGAGATCCCAGTTCCCGACGTGCCCGAGCCCGGCGACGACGGTGCCGCGTTGCAGCGCCCGGCGAGTGGGTTCGCTGCCGACGGTGCGCACCCGCGCGGCGATCTGGGCGGGCGTGAGCCGCGGAAGCTGAAAGACTTCCGCGTAATAACGCATGTACCGGCGCATCCCTTCGCGGGATTGGGAGCGCAGTTCCCGCGGTGTTGCACCAGTGATCCGGGCGAGGTTGCGTTCGAGTTGATTCACCCCGCCGATCCGGGCGAGATGCGCGATCCGGGCGGCGAGGTCGAAGGCTGCCCGCACGAGTGGGCTGGGCAATTTCGGCAGGATCTTCCACGCCCACGTGAACACCCGCCCCGGATCACCCATCTGTACCCTTCAACGCGGCCCGGGTCGCGAGGATGCGTTGAAGCACCGTCACGAGGGAAAGAACCGCGAGGAGCCCGAGGAGCACCGCCATCACCGGGGCGGGCACGCCGAGCCCGGTGAGGAGCGCCGCAACGAGGACGACGACGATCCGGTCCGCCCGTTCCGCGATGCCCACCGAAGCATCCACCCCGACCGATTCCGCCTTCGCGCGCACGTAGGGGACCAACGCGCCGAAGATGAGACACGCCAGGGTGGTGAATATTCCGGTGAGTTGCCACGCGCCGTCGGACTGGAAGAGGAACCACAGCAGCACGCCGGAAAAAATGGCGGCGTCGCTCACCCGATCGAGCGTGGAATCGAGGAACGCGCCGTAGGTGCTCGAGGTTTTCGTCTCCCGCGCCATGATCCCGTCGATCGAATCAGTCAGCACGAGCACGCCGAGGACCAATGACCCCACGACGAGGTGCCCCATGGGCAGCAGCACCAGTGCCGTGATCGTCGTCCCCGCCGTTCCGATGATCGTGACGACGTTCGGGGTGAGCCCGATCCGAAGGAACGCGCGGGCGATCGGCGTGAACAGGGTGTGTTGGACACCCCGGGCCCCGCTACCGAGAACCATTCGTTTCCCATTCCGAGGCGAGCTCTTCGCGGGTGGTCGCGAGCAGCTCGGGCAGCGCTTTGGTCTGGCCGATGATCGGAAGGAAGTTCGCGTCCCCGTCCCAGCGGGGCACGACGTGCTGGTGGGCATGCGCAGCGACCCCGGCGCCTGCCCCCGCGCCCTGGTTCATTCCCAGGTTGAACCCCGTCGGACCTTTAGCGCCGCGAAGCACCTGCATACTCGTGGCGACGAGATCGGCCGATTCGTGCCGTTCGGTGTCCGTGAGGTCGGTGAAATCGGCGACGTGCCGGTACGGGCACACGAGCAGGTGGCCCGGGTTGTAGGGGTACAGGTTGAGGACGACGTAACACGTCTTCCCGCGGTGGACGATGAGGCCGTCGTCATCGCTGCGCCTCGGGGCCGCGCAGAACGGGCAATCCGCGGACCGGTTCGATACGGGCTTGGACTCCCCGTGGATGTAGGCCATCCGATGCGGGGTCCAGAGCCGGTCGTAGGAGTCTTCCGCGCGGGGAAAGCTCTGCGCAGGTTCGTCCTTCACACTTGGGCCCTGGTGTTGATCGCAGCGGTGATGATCTCGATCGCTTCCTCGACGGGCACCCCGTTGCGTTGCTCGCCGTTGCGGTATCGGAAGGAGACGGCCCCGGCTTCGGCGTCCTCCCCGCCCGCGATGAGCGTGAAGGGCACCTTGGATTTCGTGGCGGTGCGGATCTTCTTGTTGAACCGGTCATCGGAGGTATCCACCTCGACCCGCACGCCGTGGGCCTTGAGCCTCTCGGCGACGTCGAACAGGTAGTCGTTGAACACGTCCGCGACGGGCACGCAGGTGACTTGCACCGGTGCGAGCCACGGCGGGAAAGCCCCGGCATAGTGCTCCACGAGCACCCCGAAGAACCGCTCGATCGAACCGAACAGGGCGCGGTGGATCATCACCGGGCGTTTGCGTTCCCCGTCGGCCGCCTGGTACTCCAGGTCGAACAGCTCCGGGAGGTTGAGGTCGAGCTGGACCGTCGACATCTGCCAGGTGCGCCCGATCGCATCTCGGGCCTGCACGGAGATCTTCGGGCCGTAGAACGCCGCCCCGCCCGGATCCTCCACGAGTTCCAAGCCGGATTCCTCAGCCACCGCGCGAAGGGTGTCGGTGGACTCTTCCCAGAGTTCATCACTGCCGACGAACTTCTCCGGGTCCTTGGAGGAGATCTCCAGGTAGAAGTCGTCGAGGCCGTAGTCTTTGAGCAGGTCGAGCACGAACTGCAGCGCTCCGGCGATCTCCTCCTTCATCTGCTCCCGGGTGGCGAAGATGTGCGCGTCGTCCTGGGTGAACCCGCGGGCCCGGGTGAGGCCGTGCACGACCCCGGACTTCTCGTACCGGTAGACGGTGCCGAATTCGAACATCCGCAGCGGGAGTTCGCGGTAGGAACGCCCCGAGGACCGGTAGATGAGGATGTGCATCGGGCAGTTCATCGGCTTGAGGTAGTAATCCTGGCCCTGACGGCGGACGTTGCCGTCCGCGTCGCGCTCCTCATCCAGGTGCATGGGCGGATACATGCCCTCGGCGTACCAGTCCAAGTGCCCCGAGGTTTCGAACAGGGTGCTCTTGGTGATGTGGGGGGTGTTGACGAACTGGTACCCCGCCTCGATGTGACGCTTGCGGGAATACTCCTCCATCACGGTCCGCACGATCCCGCCCTTGGGGTGGAAGACGGGCAGGCCGGAGCCGATCTCCTCGGGGAAAGAGAACAGGTCGAGCTCTGCGCCCAGCCGGCGGTGGTCACGGCGCTCCGCCTCGGCGAGCCGCTCCTTGTAGGCGGTGAGTTCGGCCTTGGAGGGCCAGGCGGTCCCGTAGATGCGCTGGAGCTGGGGATTCTTCTCGCTCCCACGCCAGTAGGCGGCGGCGCTGCGCATGAGTGAGAAGCCGTTGCCGATGAGCCGGGTGGAGGGCAGGTGCGGGCCGCGGCACAGGTCCTTCCACGCCACGTCCCCACCCCGGCGCACGTTGTCATAGATCGTCAGTTCTCCGCCCCCTACTTCGACGGAGGCCCCTTCGGTGTCTGCGGCATTACCTTTCAGACCAATGAGTTCGAGCTTGTAGGGTTCGCCGGAGAGCTCGGCCTGTGCCCCCTCCTCGCTCACCACTCGGCGCTGGAAGGTTTGCCCTTCCTTGATGATGCGCCCCATGCGCTTCTCGATCGCTTTGAGGTCTTCCGGGGTGAAGGGGTCGGCGACGTCGAAGTCGTAGTAGAACCCATCCGCGATCGGCGGGCCGATCCCGAGTTTCGCATCCGGGTTGATCTGCTGCACCGCCTGGGCGAGCACGTGGGCGCAGGAGTGGCGCAGGATCTCCAACCCGTCGGGAGAGTCGATCCGCACAGGCTCGACCACATCGCCGTCGCGGAGCTCGACGAACAGATCCTTGAGTTCCCCGCCGACCCGCATCGCAACGATGTCGCGGTCGTCCTTGAACAGGTCCGTGCCCGTCGTCCCTTCACCATGGTCGACGGGGGAACCGTTGATGGTGAGAGCGATAGGCACGAGGGCACTCCTAAAGTAGTGGGATGGACACGGCAAGCAATGCCGATCTTCCATCTTACTGTTCCTACGATCGGGAGATCATCCGCGATGCGCGAGCGCGAGCTGTGAAACGCCATACCTTCGGGTGCGGCCCCGGCCGTCAGGGCCCGGTGCGCAGCCAATCCGCGCCATCTGCGATCTCCACGAATCTATGGCCGCCCGCACGTAGGTGCGCACACGGGTACCGCTCAGGTTCAAGGTCTCCGATCGCATCCCCTCCCAGTAACTGGAAAGAAGTGACGCTGCGTCATCCATGGACTCGATCCGCGAACGTCCGTGGAGGAAAGGCAGGCCCCTGCAGAGTAGTCAGCGTAGGTCAGATGCGCAGATGCCAAGAGCGCGGATGCGAGCCTCGCTTCTCCTGCAGCGCGTTCATCACGATCAGCGCTCGCCCCTTCGGCCGAGCCGGTGGCCGCTTAGCCATGCACGCATGCGTGGGAACAACTTGGGTGGGCGATACTGGGTTCGAACCAGTGACCTCCTCGGTGTGAACGAGGCGCTCTACCGCTGAGCCAATCGCCCGGCTAGGTCGATGATAACAGTCGCGGATCACTCCGTGGCAACGCCGCGGCACCGGGCGTCGTTCGAGGCAACCTCACGGGTCGCGGGTTCTTCTGCGCCGCCGGCGGAACTCAGCTGCGAGTTCCCGTGTTAATGGGCCGAGTTTCAGGGGTCGGCCGTCGATCGCTGTCAGCGCCACCACACCTTTGAGGGCCGAGGTCACGGCGGCCGCCTCCGTGGTGTTCATCACAGAAATGGGAAGACCGGTGGCTCGGATGGGAAGGCCCGCTTCCCGCCCCCATTCCAGCGCCAACGCCCGGGTGACGCCGGGTAAACAACCGCTAGAGAGTGGGGGCGTAAGAAGTTCCCCCCTCTGCTCGATGAAGACGTTGCTCGTTGCCCCTTCGCAGAGGTCGCCGCGGCTGTTGGCAAGGATCGCTTCATCGGCCCCGAGGCTCTGAGCGTGCCGCAGCGCGAGGAGATTCTCTGCGTATGAGGTGCTCTTCACCCCGGTCAGCGCGGAATACTCGTTGCGGCGGTAGGGCGAGCGGACGGCTCGCACGCGTTCCTGCGGCGTGAACGCGGCGACGGTGCCGAGCAGGCATCCGGCGCCGCTGGGGCCGGGGGTCCAGGTGAGCCGGAGCCGCGCGAACTGCACGCCTCGGCACTGCGCCGTCAGCGAATCGACCGCGGCGTGGAGGGTCTCGGAGCGGGGAATCGGCAGGTGCATCCGGGCGGCCCCTTTTTGAAGGCGGCGCAGGTGGCGGGTGGGGGCGAAGGCTGTGCCTGCGGTGACGAGGAGCGTTTCGAACACGCCCATGCCGCTGAGTAGGCCGGGATCGGGCGAGCGCGGCGACCGGAGATCGCCATCGCACCACACCGCGATCGGTTGCCCGGGGGCCACGCTCACCACGCACCTCCGGTAACGATGTTCAACAGGCGGCTTGCTTTGAGCTCCGTCTCCGCCCACTCCGCGAGCGGGTCAGAATCGGCGGTGATGCCCGCTCCGGTTCCGAATCTCAGGTGCCCCTCTCGCCACCAGAAGGAGCGGATCATCGCCGCGAAGCACGCCTCTCCGGCGTCGACGTCGATCCAGCCGATCGCTCCGCAGTAGGGACCGCGCGGAACCGGCTCCAGCGCGGCGATCTCCGTTAACGCCGGTTGGATCGGCACCCCGGCGACGGACATCGGTGGAAGCAGCAGCGGCAGGAGGTTCACCCATTGGCCGGGATCTCCTGCCGGGTCGCGGCGCAATCTCCCCTCCACCCTGGCGACGAGTTGGACCAGCCCCGGGTGCGCCTCGACCTCGCCGGGAGAAACGGCGGGCTCGGGGCAGGCACCTTTGATGTGATCGGCCAGGGCGCGGGCGACGAGGCGGCTCTCCGCGTAGTCCTTGACTCGAAGCTCCTCGGCGCGTGGGGCGGTGCCCTTGATCGGGGTGAAGCTCAGCGCGCCGCGGCGCACCCGGAAAGCGAGTTCGGGGGAGGCGGCGGCGATCCAGGTTTTCGGTCCGGTGGCCGCGGGAAAGTCGAACCAGCCCCCGTATGGAGCGGGGTGCGCGAGGGCGATCTGGTGGTGGACTTGTTTGGCGGGTGGCGGTTCGGGGGTGGGGGTGGACAGGACGCGGCACAGGTTCATCTGGGAGATCCGGCCCTCGGCGATGAGCCCCTGGATGCGCCGTACGCGAGCGGTGTATTCGGTCCGGGTGAGGGTCGAATGCCACTGGGGCGCCGGGGCGGGCCACCAACTTTCCGGCAGTGCGGTGACGGGAATCACAGGCGTGTATTTATCGTCACACTCGTACGCTTCCGCCACTTGCCAAGCGTGCCACGGACCATCGAACTCGGCGACGACGGCCCACGTACCTTCGCCGAGAATCTCCGCATTCTCCCGCAGATCCGCGTAGCGGCGCACACCGCGCCCACCCCGGCCACCGAACTGGAACTCCCCCGGGGCTGGGGAGCCCGGCGCAGCGCCGATCCTCGACTCAAACACGCTTCGAGCCTAGTCCTGGCGCGGAAAATCGTCCTGAGCCGCGCCCAAGTTGGACGAAGCAAATTTTTTGGGTTAATCTTCTAAGCGTTCACCCAAACAGGGTGACAAGCGGATGTGGCTCAGTTGGTAGAGCATCACCTTGCCAAGGTGAGGGTCGCGGGTTCGAGTCCCGTCATCCGCTCGGAGTCTTGGCCCACACCTACCAACCGGGTCAGATGTCTAACGCGCGGTGGGTTGGCCGAGAGGCGAGGCAGCGGCCTGCAAAGCCGTATACACGGGTTCGAATCCCGTACCCACCTCGGGCGATTGGCGCAGCGGTAGCGCGCTTCCTTGACACGGAAGAGGTCACTGGTTCGAACCCAGTATCGCCCACCACATTGCAATCGGCCCGGGTATCCCTGGCCGAGGATGCATGCGAGCTATTCTTCTATGTTCTCGCCGCAGGCCACCACGCAATGTGGATAGTTCACGCCTCAGTGGCACGCCTTTGGTTTCAGGAGTCTCGGTGCCGAAAAACGGCTCTACGACTGTATCCTCCCGTCGACGCACGGATGCAGCACCCCTCATCCCACTCCTCGCACGTCGTGTGCGCGAAGTGGAAGCTCGCGCGTCCCGCGGCAAGCTCGGGCCGACCAACCGGACCCGTTTTCAGGTCATCGCGATGTTGGTACGCGACGAACGATCCCGGATCCGCGACGACGAGTCCCTCTCCGGCGGTGCCCGGACCGAGCTGCTCAAACGGCTCGACGGGATCGCTACGATCCTCGCGCGCACCGCCACCCGTGACACCTCCGTGTTGAATCTCCTCGACCCCGAGGCCGAACCCAGCCGCGCCGCCCAAGAGATGCGCAACGAGTGGTTGGAGTCGGTGGGGATCGAACTGACCGAGGAGCAACGGCGCATCAAGGACG
>CAMXUZ010000178.1 GCA_947251855.1 uncultured Ruaniaceae bacterium | reverse complement strand
CACGGGAGCAGGCGCCTGCGAGGCCGAATCTGCCTGGGCGGAAGAGCTGGCGCGGCCGGGCGGGACACCTTGCCCTGGCGCGGCTTCGGTAGATGCAGGTTGCTCGGCAGCGGCGTGCTCGCGCGCGACCTGTTCACTCTTCTCCTGCTCCGCCTGCGTGAGCAGATCCTCGGCCCCATCGAGCACGACGGAGGGAAGCTTGCCGGCCGGTCGCGATTCCGGCTCTTCGTTGCCCTTGGCGATCCGAGTGACCTCGTCGGCGATGCGTTCGGCCTCGCCTTGCGGGTCCATGAACACTGCCGTCGAGAAAACCGTCCGCACCTGCCAACCGCGATGAATGAGCCGCTCGGGCCAGTGCCGGTCCCGGCGGCGCAGGCTCGTCTCGGTGGTGTAGGCCGTGTCATCGGTGAGTAGTGCCATGAGCAGTTCCCCGGGGCGGGACGGGTGGCCCAGGGCGAGGGGAATCCGGAACCAGCCAGGCCGGCCGTACCGAGGAATGACGGTGATACCCAGCCGCCACAACCGCTCCGCAAGATCGATGAGGAGCCGGTCAGGTTCCACCTCGCTGGACTCCTCCGATTCGAAGGGCTCCGGGCCCGTCTCCGCGAACTCCAGCAGGTCGCGAAGGAGCTTCGCCCCGTCCGAGCGCAGGCGCTGCGGGTCGAGCTCGGCGGCGGAGAACGAGGAGACGACGCACAGCCGCTTCCTGCTTGCATCGATCGCGTCGACGAGCAGGCCCTCGCCGTGGGGCCCAGATACTGCCCCGAAGCGATGCAACACTCGCCCGTGGGGCGTCTTGCCGTAACCGAGGGTCAGGATGACCGTGTCCCTGCGCAGGCCCGCGGCGCCGTCGACACTCACGACGGTGAACGGTTCGGGGGCGTCGGCGCCGAAGAACTCCGCGAGCGCGGAAGAGTCTTGCGCCGTTTGCGCAACCGCCTCGCGCACGCGGTCGGCGTGGCGGGCGTTGAGCGCGACGACGGCCAGGGACTCCTCCGAACGGGAAAGAACGTGGTCGATGACGAGGTCGACCACCCGGTCCACCTCGACTTGGACGCTCTCGACCACCTCGGAATCCGGGGCGGGCATTCCTACGCCATCGACCACCTCGAGGCGCACGACTTCGGTCTCCACCTGTGGGGGGCTCGGCACCGGCTGGATCGAGTCACCGTAGCCGTGCTCGCTGAGGAACTGCGCCAACGGCGCCGCGCGGTCGACTCGGTCGGTGGGCAGTGAGATCCGGGGGAAGTCGCTGAAGGCATCGATCGTTTCCGATCCCGAACGCTGGGCGTCGGCGGCGATGATGACCTGCCTGCCGCGCACGATCGCGGGGAGGAGGTATTCCACCCCGAGGCGATGGACGGCGTCGAGAATGACAACGTCTGCGGAGATGTTCGCGGGCAGCGCCTGCGGGATGACCATCGGCGGGATGATCCACGCGGGGCGGGGCCGCCACACGATGTTCGGGTATTCCTCGACGAGGTGGCGCAGATCCGCCTCCCCGCGTTGCTTGACGGCGCGATAGAACTCCTGCGCCTCGGGTCGGTGCGCGGCGATCGCTTCGCGGATTCGGCTCCCGTGAGCGGCGAGCATCGGCGCGAGGAGGCTCTCGATATGGGCCGCGTCGCGCGTGCGGAGTTTCTCGAGTCCTTCCTCGAGCACACCCGGATCGAGCGCGACCATCGCGGGATCTTCGGTGAGCATCTCCTCCAGCACGCTCGACCACCAGGCGAGATCGAACTCCGCCCCGACGATCGCGGTGGCAACGCGCCGTGCGGTGAGGTCCTCAACGAGTTCCTCCAGCCCCCATTCGCTGAGGTTCGCGAGCGCCTGCACGCGTTTGGGGATGGTCTGCAGCGTCTCTTCGTCGCCGGCGAGGCGAACGAATTTCGCGGTGAGTTCCGGCAGCGGCAGCTCACGGAGCTGGAGGCCCGCCATGGTCGGGGCGAGAACTTCTTCCAGCGCGGCGACGTCGCTACCGATCTCCGTGAAGGTCGCGGTGATGTCGTTGAGGTTCTCGGGCACGCGCGGCCAACCGCCGCCCGAGCAGTGCTTGCGCCACACCTCCCGCAGTTCGGCCGCCTTGGCGAGTTCGCCGTGTAGGTCGGCGACGGCGACGCCGGGGCGAACGAGGTCCTTCGCCTGTTTGCGCAGGCGGCGGATGGTTGCCCGGGGTAGGGTGATCTGCCGTTCAGCTCGCCACTTCTTGGTCGCCGTGGCCGCGACCATGTCCGTAGCGGGGCGTTCGAACACCTGGGCGGTGAAGACGTCGAGTGCCTCGCTGATGCCGTCGAGGACGGTGAGCTGCTCCTCCCATTCGGCAAGGGTGTGCGCCTCATCGAGGCCGGTTTGCGCCGCGGTCGCCGCGATCTGTTCCTGGATCGTCGGGAGGGTCTGGGCGAGGTGGCGCACCTGTTCGAGGCTGCGGGTCGCGTGTTCGGCGTCCCGGAGCACTGCGCCGTACCAGGGGGTGTCGGAGGCGCGGAGCCGGAAGGCCCCGAGCTCACCCGCTTCGATGAGCAGGTTGCGGGCACGGCGCTGGTCGTCTTCGCTCAGTTCCCGCACGGTGGTGGAAGGCAGGCGCACCTGGGTGCGCGGTCCGGGGCGCTGGGAGGTGAGATCGGCAAGTTCGTGCAGGACCCGG
>CAMXUZ010000177.1 GCA_947251855.1 uncultured Ruaniaceae bacterium | reverse complement strand
GGGGCTACCTGGGTGTCGTTGCCCGTGCCAGGGTGAAAAGGTGAAAACAACTACTGCAACGCCAAGAACGCCGACCAGCCTCAAGGCGGACCAGCGGCCACCGGGAAAGAATGCGATCTACAGCTACATCCCTGGACTCGTGATCAGCTTCGTTGTCGCCGGTCTCGCCATGCTTCTCTCACGAGTAGTTCCGCTTGCGTCACCCGCGCTGACGACGGTCGTCCTGGGAATCATCGCTACGAACACGGGATTGATTCCCGAGACAGCCCGCCCCGGCCTTGCCATCGCGGCGAAACAAGTGCTTCGGATCGGAATCGTCCTCCTCGGCTTTCAACTCGCGCTGGGCGACATCCTCGCGCTGGGCCCCGGCGTGCTGGGGATCATTGTTGCCGTTGTCGCCGGGGGTGTTAGCGCCGGGCTCTTAGTCGGCAAACTGCTTCGGATTCCGCAGGCGGAGACCATCCTCATCAGCTGCGGATTTTCCATCTGCGGCGCGGCGGCTGTCGCGGCGGCGAACGGCGCCCTTGACACCTTCGGCGACGATGAAGAAAAGCGCGAGCGCCTCGAGGCCCAAACCGCCGTTGCCGTCGCGCTCGTGGTCGTGTTCGGCACGCTCATGATCGCGTTGGTCCCCCTGATTGCCGCGGCACTGGGATTCGGAGACTTCCGGGCCGGGGTGCTGGCCGGCGGCTCGATCCATGAGGTCGCCCAGGTTGTCGCCGCGGGCTCGATCATCGGCAGCGGTGCACTGGCGGTCGCGGTGCTCGTGAAGCTTGGCCGGGTGGTGCTGCTCGCCCCGATGATCGCGCTCATCACAGCCGTGCGGCGGGACTCTGCCCCAGTGGCGGGGAGTAAGCGCCCGCCGCTGATTCCCCTGTTCGTCGTCGGATTCCTTGTTGCCATCGCCATTCGAACCGCGGGTATCCTGCCGATGCCGGTCATCGATACGATTGCTCCGATCCAGGTGATCTTCCTAGCGGCGGCAATGTTCGCTCTCGGTACGGGAGCAAAGCTTACGATGGTTAAACAGGTCGGAGCGAAACCCCTTGTCCTCGCGTCCGTCGTAACGCTGGTCGTACTCGGAATCTCTCTAGGTGGCGCATACCTCATTTCCTGATCCCCGTGTTTACCGATGAATCGCGTCAAGAGTGCCGTATTCTAATACTCATTAACGCCTCATCGAACGTGGAGAATTAATGGCGAACAATCATGCCGCGGCACCCAAGCGGAGGACGGGAAGGATCGTCTTCATTTCGTTGGCAGTGTTGTTGGTCGTCGTTGGTGGTGCCGCGGCGCTGTACACGCTCAATCTCGCACGCAATTTTGATGGCGGTCGCACGGTCGTCGAGAACGTGTTCCCGGAGGAAAGCGAGCGTCCGGAAGCGCCGGAACCCGATTCCGAAGCGGAGAAAGCGCAAACGATCCTGCTCCTTGGATCAGACACGCGCGGAGAAATCAGCGACGACATCGACGAGATCACCGGCACCCGCTCCGATGCGATCATGGTCATGCACATTCCCGCGGAGCGGGACGGCGTCTACGTGATGTCGCTCATGCGGGATAACTGGGTTCCGATCGAAGGGCATGGGAACAACAAGATCAATGCCGCGCTGGCGTTCGGCGGAGTTCCGCTGATGGTCGGCACCGTCGAGAACCTCATCGATTCGCGAATCGATCACGTCGCCGTTGTTGACTTCGAAGGGTTTGAGGGCCTCACGAACGCCCTCGGGGGCGTCACCGTGAACAGCGAGCACGCCTTCAGCGCGGGCGGCCACAACTTCTCCCAGGGCCCGCAGCAACTCGATGGCGAGCAAGCGCTCGCGTTCGTGAGGGAACGGAAGTCGTTTTCCGACGGCGATTACCAGCGGGCACGGAATCAGCAGGCCTATCTCAAGGGCGTCATCAACACGATGCTCAGCCGCGACACGCTGACCAGCCCTGGCAAGATCTCCGATTCGGTCGAGGCGATCGTACCGTTCCTCACCGTCGATGAGGGGCTGAACTCGAAGTTCGTTGGTTCGCTGGGTTTCGAGATGCGCGATGTGCGTTCCGGTGATATTCACTTCTTCACTTCGCCGACATTGGGAACCGGAATGGAAGGCTCCCAATCCGTCGTTCGCCCGGATTGGGACCGCATCGAGGAGCTTCGCGAACACTTCCGAAACGACACCCTTGAGTTGTACGAGCCGTAGAACCGAAGTGGCCCTGCCATACCGAGCGGGCCGGGTCAAGGTCAGGGAACGCAAAACGATGACGACTAGGCTGTGAAGCATGTTTGCCTTGACCGGTGTCACTCGTGACTACGCGTGGGGATCCGTTACCGCCATTCCAGAGTTTATTGGCGCCGAGCCGGCTCCAGGTCCGACGGCGGAACTCTGGTTCGGTGCACATCCATCTGGTGCCTCCGGCATCCCGGAGCTTGAGGTGGATCTCGCGCACTTGATCGATGATGACCCCACCGGAACGATGGGGAACGGGGCGATTGAGCACTTCGGCGAGAAGCTTCCGTTCCTTCTGAAACTCCTTGCACCGGCTGCTCCGTTGTCAATGCAGGTGCATCCGAGCCTGGAACAGGCCCGGGATGGCTACGCGCGCGCCTGCGCGGGCGGTGACGGTGCGCCCGTCGATTACGTCGACGCGAACCACAAACCGGAGCTGCTCTTTCCTCTCACCGAGTTCGAGGTGTTGAGCGGGCTGCGCAAACCAGGGGAGATCGAGGCGGGGCTCGTCGGGCTGGATCATCCCGTCCTAGCGGAGGTCCAGGCTCTGCTGCGTGACTCAGAAGATCCTAATCGGGTCGCGGATGCGTTTGCCCACGTGCTGACGACGATTACCCCTGAAGGCGTCGACGATATTGCCCAGCAATGCGGTGAGCGGCTCCAGCAGGGGGCTTCACCGTTCCCGCATTCGGATGAGATTATCGGCCGCTTGCAAGCAGCGCATCCGGGCGATAGGGGTGTGGTGGCCTCGCTTTTGCTCACTCCTCGCATCCTTCAACCCGGCGAAGTGATGTTTGTTCCAGCGGGAACTGTGCACGCCTATTTCCGCGGGCTCGGCGTAGAGCTGATGGCCAACTCGGACAACGTCTTGCGGGCTGGCCTAACCTCAAAGAACGTGGACGTCCCGGAACTGCTCAAGGTAGTTGACCCGAATGCGCGCACAGTCTTTCCCATGGCGGAAGAAGCAGCACCGGGGTTGACCCGGTATGCCTTGCCCGTCAAGGACTTCGAGCTCTCCGTGATCTCGGCTGCGGAGGGGCCGGTCGTCGTTAATGAGCAGGGCCCGAGGATCCTTCTCGCTCTGGAGGATGGCGTGCACGTCGAAGCAAACTCCCCTAGCCACCGGGGCTCGCCCGAATCAGTGCTTGCATGCGGACAGTCCGTGTTTGTCGCCCACGACGAAGGTCCACTGAAAGTCCGTGATGGGCGGGTTCTCCATGCGAACGTGTCTAGGTCCGCGTACATGAGAATGTAGGCGGGCGACTTCAAGCAAAGGAGAGTTCTTCGGCTCCGTAAATATTGAGCGGTTTCCGGAAGTGCCGACGCCCGCTTTCCCGCTATTTGCCTGCCGGCGCGAGTTGGGACGCCTGACGTTACACACTTCTTCGGGCCCGGCTCCGCCGTCGCGGCTCTGGAGTCTTCTCAGGAAATCACGCAGCTGCTTGTGCTCGCTGATTAGGTGCTTGGAATGCCCCCGAAGCCCGGGGTACCTGCGCCTCCACAGCGTGAAGAGGTCAGTCCCCAGTTGAAGGCGTAAGGTAGGGATCCTCTGGAAATGAACCCGGGACCGATTCCTCTGATTCGTGCGCCTTGTGCCAGTCTTGGAACCGAAGGAAGTCTTCCGGAGTATTGAATCCGGTGGTCAGGCCCCCAAGCCAGTAAAGAGAGTCGTGGGGCGCTGGCGGGCCAAATGGGAGTTGGTTGTAGCTTTGATAGACCTGCCAGCCGACACATGCCGAGATTTCCTCGGCGAGGAAAAGTGAGCGGACATTGTGCAGGTGGGCGAGCATTGTGAGCCCGTCGTTCACTTCAACAGCCACGATTGAGCGAGCGTCTCCGTAGAATTGCATCGGTGCACCCGTGGAGCTGATGATCTTATCCATCGCCGCAGCCGTGTAAAAGGTGTCACCGTAGAGGAAAGTGACAGCGTCGTTGACGAGCTCTGGAGCGAATCTATCAAGCTCGATCTCGTTCCTCTCCGGAGCATGGCGCCGGGCACCTGCTGTCTCGAGCAGCGGGTCGGAGGAAGAAATGACGACGTCTGCCTTCGGGTCGCGCTCTCGGACTTGCCGAACAATTCGTTGAATCAGGGTCTCATCGTCGACAGAAATAAGGTGCTTGGGGATGCCTAGATAGTTACCCCAGCGCATGCCACGCCCATTGGCCATGATTACATATCGACGACGTTTCAAGTGATTACTCCATGCGCTCGGAAAAAGTTGCCGAGCGTTCCATTGCGTTGTCCGCCCCATATCTGGATGATATTGACCCCGGTTGAGGTGTTCGCTTCGATAACGCAGAAGCCCGAATCTGTTAGAAGGATATCCCAAGCGATAATTTGTAGGTAGGGAAACTTATGCGTGAGATCAACCACAGCGTCGCGTGTTTTGCTCCACCCCGGTAAAATTGTGCCTTTGATCGGGTTGCCAGAGTCAGGGTGGTGAGTGTGAGACTCGGTCGACCATAGGCTGCGGGCTTCGCTGAGCGCCCCGGTATTCAGATCAATGCGCGCGACGAGACCGCCACGGCTCCCGTTGTCTACCGGGATGGTGCTCGCTGCACCGATCCTTAGAACGGCGAAAAACACTTCTGGGATACCGGTCTCGGGGTCTCTCAGGGTGATGATGCGAGCTGTGTTTGTTGTCTCAGGGAAGATCGCTGCG
>CAMXUZ010000176.1 GCA_947251855.1 uncultured Ruaniaceae bacterium | reverse complement strand
GTTATGGGTCGCCCTGGTGTCCGTGGGGCTGGTGTGGCCCGGGGTGGCCCTCGTGGCGTTCGTCGCCGGGGTGGTCCTCACCGCCACGATCGGTTCGGCCGGCCGGGAGCTGCGCAAACGTCGCAACTGGTACGGGCGGCGGCGCCGTGACGTCGCGCTGCTGTTGCTCACGAGCCCGATCCATGTGCTCCTCGGTGCGCTCCGGTCGGTGCCCGGGCTCCTCCTCGGCGTGTTCCTTGGCGCCGTGGGGTGGATCCTCGTTTCCCAAGCCGATACGTTCCTCGCCGCTCCCGCCGCGCTCGCGTTGGTGACGTTCGTGTTCTGGTGGCTGCCGCCGTCCTCCTATTCCCGGGAAGGAACCCGAATGATCCTCGGCGTCGGTGGAGCCAGAGCGACCGGCGTCTGGCTCGTCATCGCAGGGATCCTCGTCGTCGCCATGCTCGCCCTCGCCGATGGTTCCCTCACGTGGGCACCGTTACCGGAACCGCCCAACGTCGATTTTTCCGGAGTATCCTAACGGGGTGAAAACCGTGCCGCGTATCCTTACCCGCCCCGGGGCGTTCATCGCCGCCGGTGTAGCGGCCTGGCCCGTGATCGCCTACGCGCTCGCGAGCGGGGCCGGGGTCGGCGGTTGCGTCCGCGCGCACGGGGTCGTGGGTTTCCTCGCGACGCACGGGGCGATGATGCGCGCGGTGCCGTCCTGTCCGTCGGCAACGGTCGGTCTCCCGGAGGTCGTCGACTCCGCGATGGCCTTCCTCCTCGCGGTCGCGATCATCACCACCCTCGTTCACGTGCTCGTTGCCGCGCTCGGCTCTCAGGCCGCGGAGTGGGTGCACCGGTTCGCCGAAGCGGTTGCCCGGCTGATCGCGCCGATCGTGCGGACGGCGAAGAGTCCGTTGAATATCCGGCTCTCCCCGGTTCCCGCCGCGCAGACCCTCGGGCAACGCGTCAGTATCCGGGTACCGTGGCGGCGGGGACCGCCCTGGGTAGCCGCAGCGCTGTGAATCAATGCGCTGCATAAACGAACGCCATTCACCCGGAACTTAGAAAGCATCTGTAATGTCTAAAAAGGACAACAATCGGCGCGAGACTGCCCGGAAGGAAGCCGAGCGGATCGCGGCGAAACAAGCGGCGAGCGATAACCGGACCCGAAACATCCTCATCGGGGTGATCGCCGTCGTCGTGCTCGCCCTCGTGGGCGTGGGATATATGCTCGTGACGGAATCGCAGAAGACCGTGCTCAGCGACTTCGACGGCGCAACGCCGGCGAGCGCCGATCTACATGGGGGGATCCCGTTCGGCGGTTCCGACGCCACGGCGGGGGTAGAGAACGAGGACGCACCGGCGATCGGGGTGTACGCGGACTTCCTGTGCCCCGCATGCGCGGCGTTCGACGAGGCGAACGCTGATGAGATCCGGGAGCTCGCGGAGAGCGGCACGGCAACGATCGTGTACCACCCCGTGAACATTCTCGACAGCTCCGGCGACCTCACCGGCTATTCCACGCGCGCGGCGAACGCGTTCGTCGAGGTCGTCGAGAACTCCCCGGAGCACGCACTTGAATTCATGGAGGCGCTGTTCGCCAACCAGCCCGACGCCGAAGGCTACACCGACGACGAGCTCGGCGAGATCGCTGAGTCGGTCGGGGTGAGCGCGGACGTCACGGCGAAATTCTCCGACGGCGCATACATCGAATGGGTCGACACCGCCCGCCAGCAGGCGCAGCGGGACGGCATGAAGGCGACCCCATCGGTCGCGTTCGACGGCAAGGTCGACGACTCCTTCGACTGGACCGTTCCCGGCGCGCTGACCGAACGGGTCGGCGGCTGACCGAGGTTCTCCTCAGCGCCGAACCTCTGGCACAATACCCAGTGGGCAGGTCCGAGTCACCCGCCTCGCTGGCCCGGTGAGAGTCCGGGACCGCCACCTTAGCTCAGTTGGTAGAGCAACTGTCTTGTAAACAGTAGGTCGCGAGTTCGAGTCTCGCAGGTGGCTCCATGGAACCGCAGAAGTGCGGGTTTTTCTCCCCAGAACACGTCTCGGACGGGCCGGGTCGGCCCCGACCACGGGGCGCGAAGCGGATATGCTGCTTAGATCAATCTGAACCGCGGCTGCGCATGAAGTAGTGCGGAGCCCGCATTAGCAGTGAGCGCCGCCCCGCCGGGGCCCCGGCGGCGGGAAAGATCTAGCGACGGAATCAGCCCATGACGACGAAACCCGAACCGGTTCACGATATCGACTTTTCCTTCGAGCCCGTACCCCTGCGAGCACGGCGCAGCTTTTGGTCCGTCGGCTTCGTCATGCTTGGATTCACGTTCTTCTCGGCATCCATGAGCGTCGGAGCCAACCTCGGGAACGGGCTGGACTACGCCAGCTACCTATGGGCGGTGTTGATCGGCGGCATCATCCTCGGCGCCTACACCGGAGCGCTGGGATTCATGGGCGCGAAGACGGGGATGGGATTTGATCTCCTCGCCCAACGTGCCTTCGGCTCGAAGGGCTCCTATGTGCCGTCCTTCCTCATCGCGCTCACGCAGATGGGATGGTTCGGCGTGGGAGTGGCGATGTTCGCCCGGCCGACGGCGGAGCTGCTCCATATCAGCCCGTGGGTCATCGTGATCATCGCCGGTGCGCTGATGACCGGTTCAGCCTATTTCGGCATCAAGGCCATCGAGATCGTCAGTTTCATCTCCGTTCCGCTCATCGCGGGGCTGGGGAGCTACTCGATGTTCGCAGCGATCAGCGAAGGCGGTGGCGCCGATGCCGTATTCGGATCCTCTACCGGAATGCCGCTCGTCGTCGGCATCGGGCTGGTCATCGGATCCTTCGTGTCTGGCGGAACCGCCACCCCGAACTTCACTCGCTTCGCCCGCACCCCGCTCTCGGCCGTCATCACCACGGTCATCGCATTCTTCCTGGGCAACACGCTGATGTTCAGCTTCGGTGCCGTTGGCGGCGCGTTCACCGGGGAGGACGATATCTTCTACGTGATGATCGCTCAGGGGTTAGCGATCCCCGCGCTGATCGTCCTCGGTGCGAACATCTGGACGACCAATAACAACGCCCTCTACACGACCGGTCTGGGATATGCCAACGTCACCAAGATCAACAAGAAGCCGTTGGTCCTCATCGCCGGAGCGATCGGGACCATCGGCTCCCTGTGGCTGTACGACAACTTCATCGGTTGGCTGAACTTCCTCAACGCTACTCTGCCGCCGATCGGTGCCATCATCATCGCGGACTACGTGACCAACCGGCGCGCATACGACTCGACCACGCCGCCTCAGCGCACCGTCGTGTTCGGAGGGCTCGCCGGCATCGTCGCTGGCGGCCTGGCCGGCTGGTTCATTCCTGTAGGAATCGGCGCGATCAACGCCATCCTCGTGGCCTGGGTCTGCTACTTCATCGGCCGCCGATTCGAGCCGAAGGCGAGCCGCGGAGAACGAGAGGTAACCGATCCCGCTGCAGAAGAGCCGATAATCTGATGAGGAGGAGCGATGGATCTACTGGTTGCGAATGTCCGGATCGAGAACGATCCGGAGATAGTCGATATCCGGATCACGGATGGAAGGTTCGCCGAAATCGGCCCGACCCTGAGAGCGGGCGAGGCCGAAACCGTGATCGACGGCGCCAACCGGCTGTGCCTGCCACCGATCATCGAGTCCCACGTGCATCTGGATTCGGCGCTGACGGCGGGTCAGCCCCGGTGGAACGAGTCGGGAACCCTGTTCGAGGGCATCGAGGTGTGGAGTGAACGCAAGGCGGAACTGAGTGTGCG
>CAMXUZ010000175.1 GCA_947251855.1 uncultured Ruaniaceae bacterium | reverse complement strand
TGGCTACGATCCGACTTCGGGTCGTCATCGGCGGCCGCGAGCTCGCCGAGCCCGCGGGTGAGAACGCGGGGGCGTTCCTCGAGCCGATCCTGCTTCGATTCGACGACGCGCAGGCACCCCGGGTGCACGACACCGAGGCGTTCGGCCCGGTGTCCTCGGTGCTCACCTACGACGGGAGCGCCGCGGAGGCGGCGCGCCTCATCGCGCTCGGTGGGGGTTCCCTCGTGACGTCGGTCGCTTCCGCGGATCAGGGTTTCGTCGCACAACTCGTGCGCGCGACTGCCTCGAGCAACGGCCGGATCCTCGTGCTCGACCGCACGGATGCGCGCAGTTCCACCGGGCACGGCTCTCCGTTGCCGATGCTCGTGCACGGCGGCCCGGGCCGGGCGGGGGGCTCCGAGGAGCTCGGCGGGGTTCGTTCGGTCTTCCACTTCATGCAGCGCACGGCGATCCAGGGCAGCCCCGAGGCGCTCACGTCGATCACCGGCGTGTGGCACCCGGGCGCCCCGACCACCAGCGACGGCGCCCACCCGTTTTCAAAATCCCTCCAGGAGCTGCGGATCGGGGACCAGATCGTCTCCGATTACCGGGAGGTCACCCTCGAGGACATCACGCACTTCGCGGAATTCACCGGCGACAGATTCTATGCCCACCTGGATGAGGAGGCGGCGGCCGCCAACCCGTTCTTCCCCGGTCGGGTCGCCCACGGGTACCTGTTGCTCTCGTTCGCGGCCGGTCTGTTCGTCAAACCCGACCCCGGTCCCGTCCTGGCGAACTACGGCGTGGAATCCTGCCGGTTCCTCGCGCCGGTCTCCCCCGGGGACAAGGTCCGCGTCGCCCTCACCGCGAAGCAGATCATCCCCCGGGAGACCGACGACTACGGCGAAGTGCATTGGGATGCGGTGCTCTCGAACCAGGAGGAGGAGACCGTCGCGACCTACGACGTGCTCACCCTGGTGTCGAAGATGCCCCGCTAGCGGAAGTCGCCGGTCTCGCTCATCCGCAACCCGGTGCGCACGTAGGCGAGCACCGCGTCGGCGAGTTCGTCGGGCCCGATCGGGCCTTCCGGGTCGTACCACTCGACGAGCGAGTTCACCAACCCGAACGTGAAGCGGGCGGCGAGCCAGGGATCAAGGTCGTTACGCAGCGTTCCCTCCGCGGCGGAGGCGGCGAACAGCTCATGCTGCCCGTTCGTGAGCACCCGGCGGCGGCGGGTGGCGCGGCGCTCGGCGTCCGGGTTGCCATACACCCGCAACAACAGGGTCAGGGCCCGCTGCTGCTCGCTCGCAATGACGACGGCGCCCCGGATGACGTGGCGGATCTTGTTCTCCGCCAGACCGGCGGGCGCGTCACGAAAGAGCTGCTCGAGGGGCCCGAGTGCCCGCTCCAACGCGAGGTCGAGCATCTGCTCCTTGGAGTCGAAATGGTGGTACAGCGCGGCCTTCGAGATCCCTAACCGGCGGGCGAGCATGTCCAGCGACGCCGCGTCATAGCCGTGGGTGGTGAACACCTCGATGATCGTGTCGAGGAGGGTTTCCCGGTCGTAGCCGGGCCGCCCGGGGCGGCGGGTAGAAGTGGGGGCGGTATTCACCCTTCCATTCTTCCCCATCAGGCGGCCACTCGGGCGTCTTCGCCCGGACGCCTCAGCGTTGCTCGTGATCGCCCGGGGTGCCGCTGCTCGCCTCACCGACCGAGCTCTCCAGGCCGATCTGATCCATCGCGGCGACCTGCGGATGGTGGAAGTCGAAGGCGGGGCGCTCGGATCGGATCCGGGGCAGGCGGTTGAAGTTGTGCCGCGGCGGAGGGCTCGAGGTCGCCCACTCCAGTGACATCCCGTACCCCCATGGGTCGTCGCGCCCGAGCACGGGGGCGTTTCGCCACGTCACGTAGACGTTCCAGAAGAACACCAGGGTCGAGGCGCCGAGCACGAACGCGGAAACCGACGAGATCTGGTTCATGATGACGAAGTCGGGTTCGGGCAGATAGTCCGCGATCCGCCGCTGCATCCCCATCACCCCGAGCCAGTGCTGGATCATGAAGGTCCCTTGGAACCCGAGGAACAGCATCCAGAAGTGGATCTTTCCCAGCCGCTCGTCCAGGCGCCGCCCCGTCCATTTCGGCCACCAGAAATAGAAGCCCGCGAACATCGCGAAGACCACCGTGCCGAAGACGGTGTAGTGGAAGTGGGCGACGACGAAGTACGTGTCGTGAACCTGGAAGTCCATCGGCGGGGAGGAGAGGATCACGCCGGTGAGGCCGCCGAACAGGAAGGTCGCGAGGAATCCGATCGACCACAGCATCGGGGTCTCGAAAGTGAGTTTTCCCCGCCACATCGTGCCGATCCAGTTGAAGAACTTCACGCCGGTCGGCACGGCGATGAGCATCGACATGATGGCGAAGAACGGCAGCAGCACCGCGCCGGTCGCGTACATGTGGTGCGCCCACACGGTCATCGACAGGGCCGCGATCCCGATCGTGGCGAACACCAGCCCCTTGTACCCGAAGATGGGTTTGCGGGAGAACACGGGGATCACTTCGGTGATGATGCCGAAGAACGGCAACGCAATGATGTATACCTCCGGGTGGCCGAAGAACCAGAACAGGTGCTGATACAGCATCGGCCCGCCGTTCGCCGGCGCGAAGATCTGGGCGCCGAGGATGCGGTCGGCGGCGAGCCCGAACAACGCCGAGGCGAGCACGGGGAACGCCATGAGCACGAGGATCCCGGTGACGAGCACGTTCCAGCAGAAAATGGGTAGACGGAACATCGTCATCCCCGGTGCCCGCAGCGACAGGATCGTCGTGATGAGGTTCACCGACCCCAGGATCGTG
>CAMXUZ010000174.1 GCA_947251855.1 uncultured Ruaniaceae bacterium | reverse complement strand
CGCCTTATCGGTCGCGTCCTTCTTCGACATCTTCAGCGCGTGCACGGGAGCCTCGATGAGGTTCTCCATCACGGTCATGTTCGGGAAGAGGTTGAACTGCTGAAACACCATCCCGATGCGTTTGCGCATCTCGTTCCTGTGTCTCTCCTTGAGTTCCACCCGGCGGCCATTTCGATTCTCGTGGGTGAGCGGCTGGCCATTGATGTAGATGTACCCAGCGTTGGCCTCTTCCAACGTCATCACGAGGCGCAGGATCGTCGTCTTTCCCGAGCCGGAGGGGCCGATGAGAGTAACGCGGTCACCCTTATTCACGGAAAAGTTGAGATCGTTGAGGACCACATGATCGCCGAAACGCTTTTCGACGTCCTCGAACAAAATCGCTGGGGTGCCATTTCCTGCCGCCGGGCTCGGGGCGGGCTGAGGGTCAAGATGCGTAGACAAGGCGCTTTTCCAATCGAGCGATAAGGAGGGACGTGGGGTAGGAAGCGAGGAGGAAGATGATTCCTGCCAGCGTGATCGCTTCCGTGTAGCGGAAGTGCGAACCGCCGTAGGTTTGCGCGGCTCGAACCAACTCGGTCAGCGAGATGACGAACAGGAACGGGGTGTCCTTGAACATAGAGATGACGTAGTTCCCGAGCGCCGGGATCGTCGACCGCAGCGCTTGCGGGATGACGACGGCGAACCAGGTGCGCGTCGCCGGCATCGATAGCGCCGTGGTCGCTTCCCACTGGCCCTTGGGCACGGCATCGATTCCTGCCCGATACACCTCAGCCATATAGGTGGCGTAGTGGATACCGAAGATCGTGATCGCGATCGTCATCCGAGAGGTCTCGGTGAACATGTAGTAGGCGAACGCGAGCTGCACGATGATCGGCGTCATCCGCACGAGGTTGACGAAGAACGTCACCAACATCGTGATCGGTTTCGGGGCGAGATAGCGGATGATCGCGATGATCAGGCCGATCACCGCCGCGAGCGCCGAGCCCACGATCGTTACGACGAGGGTGACTTTCAGGAATGCGCTGAGCAGGTCCGGAAGGACGTCCCAGACGCGCCACCACTGCCAGAACACATCGTCGTCGGTCATGCCACACCTGCCTCTCGAGAGGTCCCGACCTTCTTGAAGCTCAGGAGATCCTTGAGCGACTGGCCTTGGCCGAGACGGTGTTTGGCGCGAACTTCAAGAGCGTTCATAACTAGCGTGAGAACGTAGGCGATACCGAAGTACAGCAGCAGCCCGACCGTGTAGGCGAAGAAGGTACCGGCGCTGATCCGGAGCTTATCCGTCGCCCACATGAGGTCGTTCATGCCGATGAAGAAGACCGCCGCGGTTCCCTTGAGGAGTTGGATGAGAAGGTTGGCCAGCGATGGCAACATCAATGCCCATGCTTGGGGAAAGATCACTCGGAAGATGCGCTTGTACCGGCCCAGGCTCAGCGCCTGGGTTGCTTCCCACTGGCCCGTCGGCACCGAGTTGATCGATCCGCGCACCACTTCAGCGGCGTAGGCACCATAGTTGAATCCGAGCGCGAGTATCCCCACGAGCATGGAATCGAGTTTGATGTCGAGCAGGATGGGCAGGACATAATACGCCCAGAACAGCTGCACGACGAGGGAGGTCCCTCGGAAGAACTCGATGATGAACCGGGCGGTTCCCCTGATGAGGATGTTCTTCATCCGGGCGAGCAGGCCCAGGATGATGGCGAGTACAAGGGCGAGAAGCGCGCCGCCCAACGTGAGCTTCATGGTGATCATGAAGCCACTGGTGATGTTGGGCAGCGCCGCTTCTAACGCGTCGAGTTTGTCTTGCATGAGACTAGGAAACTGGTGATCTTACTCAGTGCAGAGTTCCTCAGTGGTGAGGTCTTCAGGAGGAAGGTTCTCCTCGGTGAAGCCGTAGTCGCCGACGATTTCCATGTACTTGTCGACGTCACCGGTGATCTTGGCGAGCTCTTCGTTGTACGCATCGAGGAGCTCGGTGTCTGCCTTGCGGAACACGGTGGAACCGGCGCCGACGTCGGGCTCACCGTCAATGACGGCCTGGAATGCTTCCGTCGTCTCCACACCGGAATCCGGGTTGTTGTCGACCATCCAGTTGAGCGAGATCGCGGTCATCGCGAACGCGTCCGCACGGCCGCTGGCGACGACGTCCATTCCGTCTTGAGCGTTGTCCACCTTGGTGGTGTCATCGATGCCCAAGGAGTCGGCGTAGCCGTCTTCGATTCCACCGGCGAGGACGGCGAGGTGCACGTCATCTCCGGCCTGCACCACGGAGTCGAGGTCGGAAAGGTTCTTCGGGTTTCCTTCAGGAACCATCAGCGTGGTGGTGTACATGATCTCCGGGTCCGAGAACGCCGCTTCTGCGCACCGCTCCGGAAGGATCGACATCCCGGCACTGACCGCGTCGTAGCGCTCCGCGTTGAGGCCCGGAATCAGGGCGTTCCAATCGACCTCGACCACCTCGACCTCGTCGACGCCCAGGTTGCCGAAGATCTCTCGGTGCATGTCTACGGTCGCGCCCGTGCCTTCGCCGTCCTCGATCCAGGAGTAGGGGCGCTCCTCAGCAACTGCGAGAACGACCTTGCCTTCTTCTTGGATTCGCTCGAGGGTGTTCATTCCCTCGTCGGCACCGGTATCGCCGTTGCCGCCACCTTCACCCCCGGAATCACCACAGGCGGTCATGAGTCCGAGCGCGAGCGCGGCCGCCGCCGCGAGACTTGCTTTGCGTCGCATAGTCATTGTGTTCCTCTCTAGGTTGCTTCACGGAAGTTGACCAAATCTTGGCGATTCCGTGGATGGCCATGGACCACAGTATCCACAAAACCAGACTTTCGTACAGGCAGATTAGCAGATTGTATGTTTGTATACAGGATTGTTATGGTGTGTACGCGCCCGGGAACCCGCGAAAGGTTGGGCCCGCTTTTGGCGAAGGCGCCTCGGAGCCCCGCATTTGCGCAGCTCACAGCCACGTTGGGATGGAGGAGAATGAGATGACGACCCACTCTCGGGTCCCGCGAGCTTCCGTGTTCCGGGTCGCACGGCCATCCACTGTCGATCTCATTGCCGTGGAGTTACGCAACGCAATTTTTTCCGGTGCTTTACCCGTGGGCGCGCCGATAGTGGAGATCGAGATCGCCTCACAGCTCGGGGTGAGCCGCAGCCCGCTGCGCGAAGCCACCCAGCGGCTCGTGCAAGAGGGACTCCTCACTCCCCAACCCGGCCGGGGCCTTCACGTGACCCGGATCGACCCGGCGCACGTGGGGGATCTCTACCGGGCACGCATCGCGGTCGAAGGCGAAGCGATCCGCGTCATTTCCGCCGACCCTCACCCGGCGGTCATTGCTGCGCTCGAGACGATGCTGAAGGACCTTGAGGAGGCGAGTAGGGGTGAGGACGCTCGGGCGATCGGGAACGCCGACCTCGCCTTCCACCAGGCCCTTGTTGACGAGGCGGGCAGCCTGCGCCTCTCGGGGTACATGGCGACCCTCGTCATCGAAACCCGGATCGCGACCTTCAGCCACCCCAGCGGCTACACCGTTCGGCGCTCAGTTTCGCCGACGTACCGGGACCTCCTCTCCGCCCTCGCCGCCGGAGACGCTGACGCAGCGGTTTCGGCCCTCCGAGCCCAGTTCGGTGAGGCGGTCGAACGCCTCACGGGGGCCGCGCGGGGGATCGACACGGTGGAGGCCTCTCCCGACGACGCACCTCCGCCCGTCGAGCCTATCGGCCGGCTGCAGTAGCTTCAGCGGCGCCGACGCCGCCCCCGCTTGCTGGCGAAGACCCCCGTGTGCCTGAAGTACCACGTGTAGAACGCGCCCCACGCGAGCAGGTGCATCGCCTGTTCCAGGCGGGGATGCGCACCGCCGAGCAGTTTGCGCCCTGCCGTCGTGAATGCCTGGGTCGCGGCGGGAAGCAGCAGGAACCGGGGAAGACGCGCGGGGACCGACCAGGAAAGGAAGGCGCCCAGGGATTCGCCCCGGGTGCCGGCGGTGCGGGCGTAGATCTTGTATGGGATCCCCCGCAGCGGACCCAGCACCATCGTGTGCATCCCTCGCTCAAGTCCGGCTTCGACCTCCGCAATCATTTCCGGAGTGATCGCCGGTACTCGAAGCAGCCACGCGCGAGTCGCGTCCGCCTCCGCGCGGCGCGCCCACCCGTGAACGAGCGCCCCACCGACGAGTGCTCCCGCGAGGGCACTGAGGGCCGCCTTGCGGGCAGTGCGCGCCCTCCGCAGCGCGACCCAGCTCAGCCACACGTCCGGAACGATGAAGAAGAACGTCCCTTCCGCCAACCCCCACGCCGCGGCCCAGGCGTGGATCCGTCGCTCGTTTCCTGCGGCGCCGCGCTCCCGGGGGATGTCATCCTCGCGTTTGCTCATTCGTGAATGATAACGGCGCCACCTTCCCCCCTTGTCATCGCGCGCCGACCGGGCAAGTGTGGAACGTACGGGATCGAGAGTGAGGAGAGGAAGATGGCGGAACGGCTGAACATTTTTCAAACGGACCCGAAAGCGACCCATGCCGTGCTGGCGATGGAGAGCTACGCGAAGAACAGTGGCCTGGATCGCGGCTTGTACGAGCTCATCAAGATTCGCGCATCGCAGCTCAACGGGTGTGCGTTCTGTTTGGACATGCACCTGCGCGATGCACGCCAGGCGGGTGAGGATCAACGCCGGTTGGACATCCTCTCGGCATGGCGAGAAGCCCCGGATTTCTTCACGCCGCGGGAGCAGGCTGCGCTCGCCCTGACCGAAGCAGTCACCCTCATCAGCGAGGCTGGCGTTCCCGAGCAGGTGTGGAACCAGGCGGCGGGAGAGTTCGATTCGGAATCGCTCGTGCACGTGCTCATGGCGATCTCCGTGATCAACGTGTGGAACCGGCTCGCGATCGCAACGCATCAGGCGCTTCCGAACGCGCCGGCATAACCGCTACCGCCCCGCTGCTAGCGCGTCCGCTTCCGGGGCGGGCGCCGCTGCTGGCTGCCCCGTTTGTTCGCGAGGTATTCTCGCCTGGCAGCGGCCTTCTCGGCCGCGTTCTTCCTCCGGGGCGGCTCGGCGGCAACGCCCCGGGTGGAGCGGGGGGTACGGCCGCGGACGATTCCGATGAGCTCCTCGATGAGCGCGTGGGCCCCCTCGACCGGCCACACCAACCCGACCGGGGTCACCGGCAGATCGGTGACCTCCCGATAGGTGAGGTCCTTTCGATGGTGCAGCCGCGCGATCGATTTGGGCACGACGAGCACGCCGGCCCCCGCCGCAACGAGTTGGACCGCTCCTTCGGCGTCCCGTGGCTGCTCTAGCGGCGGCCTGCCGAGCTCGATGGGCCAATGAACGCCGTCGAGGGGGCGAAGCACAACTTCCTCGGCGAAGTCCTCCGTCTGCACGCGCTCTGCCGCGCACAGGTAGTGATCGGTGGGCACGACGACGACCGGTTCCTCTTCGTACAACGGGATCGCGTGCACGGGCACCTCCCCCGGCGCGACCGGGAGGCGGACGAGACCGGCGTGCACCGCACCCGCCCGGACCTGCGCTTCCCCGCCCGAAGCGGGGAGGGCGACGACATCGAGGGGAACCTGCGGCACCCGTTCGCCCCATCGGCGCACCCATTTACGAGGGATCACGCCCTCGGCGATCCCCAGCCGAAACGGCGCTGCGGGCGGGCGAGTCTCCATTTCCCTATGGTATCCACCGGCCGCCGCGGCCGGAGTCCCTTCCCCGCGAGCGGTTCTGACGTTTTTGCTTGCCGCGTCACCTTCGATAGGTTTAGAAATGGCAACTTCGCCATCGTTTTTAGGAGGAAATGTGTCTGCTAATGCTGCCAAGGACCGCGCCGCGGAAGTGATTCGGGACGCTAAGGAACGCGCCGGCCTGACCTGGGCGGATATCGCCGAAGCGATCGACCGACCGCGGGAGTGGACCATTTCCGCGCTGCTGGGAAACCACCCCGTGCCTGAAGCGGCAGCCACCCGGGTGGGGGAGCTCCTCGATCTCGATGAAGAAACGGTGCGGGCGCTGCAGCGTCAGCCGTACCGCGGGGGCCTGGGGGAGATGGCGCATGACCCGACGATCTATCGGTTCACCGAAGCGCTCGCCGTCTACGGC
>CAMXUZ010000173.1 GCA_947251855.1 uncultured Ruaniaceae bacterium | reverse complement strand
CGACGCCTTCGTATACGGCGAGCTCGCCCCCACCGAAGAGGCCGAGAATATCCGCTCCGGTGCGGGCGAATCTCAGCTTGTTGTCCGAGTCAACCCCCGTACGCCCCCGATGAAGGGCGATCGGGTGTGGGTGAAGATCCGCGAAGGGGAACAGCACATGTTCTCCGCCGCATCCGGTGAACGCCTGCCGGAATAGTCCCGTTCACTATCCCCGCGCGGCCCCGAGGAGGAGTTTCCTCGGGGCCGTTGCTCTGCCCACTCAAACCGCGGCCCGGGCCCGCTTCCCGGAGCCTTTCGGGGGTTCATCTGCCAGACTGGGAGCATGGCAACCCCGTTGCAGATCACCGCTGTGTCGCCCGACCCCGCGCTTTTCGATCTCCCCTGGCAGATCCCGCTGGAGGAGTGGCCCGAGGACATCCTCGCCGCCTTCCCGCGAGGGATCTCCCGCCACGTCGTCCGGTTCGTCCGCGTCTCCGGGCGCGTGCTCGCGATCAAGGAGATCGGGGAGACGGTTGCCTACCGCGAGTATGCGTTGCTGCGGGATCTCAAACGTCTCGAGCTCCCCTCGGTCACACCCGTCGGAGTGATCACCGGGCGGCAAGACCCGCAGGGCCGCCCGCTGGACTCCGTGCTCATCACCAAGCACCTGAAGTTCTCACTGCCCTACCGGCTGTTGTTCTCCCGCCACCTCGCACCGAACATGGCGACCCGGCTCATCGACGCACTCACGGTGCTGCTCGTGCGCTTGCACCTCATCGGGTTCTATTGGGGCGATGTCTCCCTGTCGAACACGCTGTTCCGCCGCGATGCCGGCGCGTTCTCCGCCTACCTCGTCGACGCCGAGACCGGTGACCTGCACGACCGGCTCACCGATGGTCAACGCGAATACGACCTGGAGATCGCGCGGGTGAACATCATCGGCGAACTCATGGACCTCGAGGCCGGCGGCCTGCTTCCCGAGGGCACCGACCCGATCGAGGTGGGCAACCGGATCGCCGAACGCTACCACGGCCTCTGGCAGGAACTCACCGCGAGCGAAACCTTCGGCGGTGAGGAGCGCTGGCGAGTGACCGAGCGGATCCGCCGGCTCAACGAGCTCGGCTTCGACGTGGGCGAGATGTCGATGAGCACCGACCTCGATGGCACCTCGGTCGTCATCGAACCGAAGGTGGTCGACGCGGGCCACCACCACCGCCGGCTCATGCGCCTGACAGGGCTGGACGTGCAGGAGAACCAGGCCCGCCGGCTGCTCAACGACATGGATACCTACCGGATGGCGAACGACCGCCTCGGGGACCCGGAGGAGTACGTCGCCCACGATTGGCTCACCGACGTCTTCGAGGTGGTGCAGCGGATGATCCCGCCGAAGTATCGCGGGAAGCTCGAGCCGGCGGAGATGTTCCACGAGATCCTCGAACACCGCTGGTTCATCGCCGAGAACGCCGGCCACGACGTGCCTCTCACCGAGGCCGTGAACTCCTACATCACCAACGTGTTGCCCCACCGCCCCGATGAGGAGGCCGTCCTCGGCCTCGACACCGCGACCTTGCGCGCGATCTCCGCAGAGGAGTAACCCCCGGGCGCGGCCTCGGAAACCTGCGGCGAAGGTCAGTGTTTGCGCCGCAACAGCGGCGCGAGGGAAATGACGGTGTTGACGGCGGCATCGCCCAAGAGCAGCACGGCCCCCACTCCGAGCACACCGCCCCCCGCGCCGCCGAGCGTGCGAGCCTTGCGGAACGCGAGTACGCCCAGGGCGGTTTCTGCGACCGCGAGCGCCGGGCTCACCCAGTTCTGCCGAACGGGCAGCACGACGTCTTCCGCGAACGCCTCCGCGGCATCGAAAGCGGTCTCGGCGCGGGTGCGCACGGCGACCGCGCGTGCCCGCATCGCTTCGGTACGTTCGGATACGGTGCTCGATGCTTCCGTGACGACGCGGCGCACGCTGCGCGCGAACGAGGCCGGGTGCACCTCCTGGGCGCCGGGCAGCTCGTTCGCGCTCGTCCTGCTCTCCAGATAGGAAAGCAGCGGCGCGGGAAGCCCGAGCGCCGCGAAGAATTCGTCAAAACCCTGCGCCAGTGACTCCCGAATCGCCCCGGGTTCCACGGCGGGGAACACCCGCATGAGCTCGCCGACGAGCGCGCCATGGCCGAGCGTGGCGTCGATGAACGCGTGGGCGGCCGCGGATTCCCCCTCGGGCGTGGGGAGTTCCCGGTTCCCCCACGTGAAGGTGTGCGCCTCCGGGCGCAGCACGGGGATGACGGTGACCGACGGCGTGGCAGCGCCGTATTCGATGATGAGCGCGGGGCGGGTGTCCTCTTCCCAGTCCAACGTGGTGAGGATCGGCCCTTCGGTGATGCATACCGCGTGCCCGTTGAGGTGGGCGACGGCGTAGACGACGTCGCCCACCTGGCTGGCGATATCGATGAGCCCGCGCTCGGGGGCACGGGTGAATACGAGCGCGCGGTCGGCGTAGGCGGCGATACCCGCGCCGAGGGCCTGTTCGAAGGGGTCCGAGCCGCGGGCGCGGGCCTCCTTGCCGACCCAGCCCCGATCCCCGAAGGACACTTCTCCGTTCATCGCGTCCGCGAGCTCCTGAGCCACGTCGGCGATGTCCGCGCCGGCGGCGACCCTGCCC
>CAMXUZ010000172.1 GCA_947251855.1 uncultured Ruaniaceae bacterium | reverse complement strand
CGATACCCACGACGCGGGCGCGCAGCACCCGGTTCGCCGCCCGGGCGAGGCCGAGGAGCTCTTCGGCCGCGTGCGGGAGCACGAGCGCACCCTCGTGCGGATGCTCCGCGTCCCGCAAGCACACCTCGGCGTAGCGTCGAGCACGCGTGCGCCACGCGGGATCGCTGGACCCGGTATCCAGGGCGAGCCCCGCCGCGACCGGTTCGATCGCGGATTCCGGGAAGACCGCGAGCGGAATGGAATTCACGGCCAGGACGCTGCGGACGGTCTCAATCAACTGGGGATCCTCGCTTCGAAGCGCTACGGGAATCATTCCACCTCCTGATTTTCCCCAACCCTGCCCCACCGCTCGGTTCCCCGGATCGCTGGGTGCGCCCGGTGTGGAAAGTCCCGCGAATGTGGATCCTTCGCCCCGGTGCGCCCACCCGTCGGCGAATCGCCGATTCCGGCGTGCCGTTCCTGACGCCGCGCCGCGTCGGCGATAGCGTGGCACGCAGGACGTCACAGGAGGAAACATGAGTCAGGAGAACCTCAACCCTGAGCAGACTCCGTCTGACCAGGAGCCAGAAACCGCAAAGGAAGTCGGCGATTCCGCCCAGGTTCCTCCGGTGAACGACCCGGATTCGGCGGCCCCCTCCCCGTGGGACCCGCCGACCGGGCAGCCCGCAGGGAGCGACACCGGTTCCGGCGCTGACTATGGCTCAGGCGGCGGAGGCGATGACACAACGAGCGCGCAGGAGGATCCGCCCAGCGCGCCACCGGCTACGCCCGCTGACCCACGGGTTGAACCCACTGATTCACCGGCGGCGCCCACGGAGGCGCCGGCCGAACCGGTCGCCCCGCCCGCTTCCGGCGAAGCCGCACCTGCAGCACCCGCCCCGTGGCCGCCGGCTCCTGAACAGGAGTACCCCTCCGCGGAAGAGGATGCGGCGCTACGGGAGCAACGCGCCCGGCGATTCGGGAGTCCCGAACCGGAAGGCGCCTACCCAGCGGCGGAAGGAGCGCCCGGTGAGCCGGCAACGCAGACCTTCTCCGCGGGGCCGGTTGCGGAGCAGGAGGAAGAGGCCGACGGGCCACCCCCCGTCGTCACTCCGATCCCCGCCTCCCCTGCCTCTCCCGCGTTCCCCGATGGGCAAGGGAGCGGCACGGGCCCCCAACCCGCCGTCGGTCAGGGCCAGTTCCCCGCAACGACCACGCAGCTGCCGGCAGCGGCCCCCGGCGTTCAGGCTCCGCAGGAGTACGACGATTTCGAGGGGTTCGAGGAGGCCTCCCTCTCCCGCGCGGCGGCGCACTGGTGGACGGTGCTCATCACCCTCGTCTTCGCTCCCGTCGCGTGGTACCTGTTCACTGATGGCGGGGCGCGGATCGAATGGGCGAGTTCCCAAAGCCAACCCATCACGATCGCGTCGTACATCGAGTTCGGTCTCGGGTTGCTCGCGGTGTTCATTTTCCTCCTCGCCGCGCGGTGGTCCTCCGTCGGGGCGATCGTGATGGGATCGGTGTTCCTCGCCCTCGGGCTCGCGTTCTTGATCTTTCCCGGAGAGGGCGCCGATGTTCTGCGCAGCTCAACGGAATACTTCGGCCGTCTCGGCCAGTTCGGCATCAACGTCGTCGAGCACCTGAGCGCCACCTTGGAGACCGGGCGAATGGCCCTCTACGGGCTGGTGCTCATCATGGTCGGGGTCGTCTCCCACGGGGCCCGGCGCCAGGGCCGCCGGGAGGAACGCACGAGAATCGCGCTCGAGGGGTAATCCCGGGCGCGCCGAGTCTCAGCTCCCGATCCCGGTTACGCACGGGCACATTTCGGCCTAGGCTGGACAGTGACGTTTACCGAGTTATGCCGTCAGGAGTTCTAATGACAGAGCAGTCCAACCCCGCATTGGCGAACCTTCTCACCGAGGAACGCAGGTTCCCGCCTTCGGAAGAGTTCGCGGTGAATGCGAACTTCAAACCGGATGTCTACGAGGATGCAGGTGCGGATAGGCTGCAGTTCTGGGCCGACCAGGCGCGTGCCTTCCTCGACTGGGAAACCCCGTTCACCGAGGTTCTCGATTGGTCGCAGGCCCCGAAGGCGCAATGGTTTGCCGATGGCAAGCTCAACGCCACCTACAACGCCCTCGACCGCCATGTGAAGGAAGGTCGCGGCGATCGGGTCGCGCTCCTTTTCGAAGGCGAACCGGGCGACTCGCGGCGGATCACCTACGCCGAACTCCTCGCGGAGGTGAAGAGGGCCGCGAACGTGCTCACCTCACTCGGGGTGAAGACGGGCGACCGCGTTGCGATCTACTTGCCGATGATCCCCGAGGCGATCGCTGCGATGCTCGCCTGCGCGCGGATCGGTGCGCCCCACTCCGTCGTGTTCGGGGGATTCTCCGCCGACGCGCTCCACTCGAGGATCGTCGACGCCGATGCTCGCGTCGTCATCACCGCCGACGGTGGCTACCGCCGGGGTAAGCCGAGTTCGCTGAAGCCCGCGGTGGACGCGGCCCTCGATCACGATGACAACCCCGTCGAACACGTCGTGGTCGTGCGCCGCACCGGCCAGGAGATCAATTTCGTCGAGGGCCGCGACAAGTGGTGGCACGACCTCATCGAGGCCGCCGACGCCGAGCACGAAGCCGTTCCCGTGCCCGCGGAGCACCCCCTGTTCGTTCTCTACACCTCGGGCACCACGGGTAAGCCCAAGGGCGTGCTGCACACCACCGGCGGGTACCTCGCCCAGGTGGCCTTCACCCACTCGGCCGTCTTCGATCTCAAGCCAGAAACGGACGTGTACTGGTGCACCGCCGACATCGGCTGGGTCACGGGCCACTCCTACGTCACCTATGGCCCCCTCATCAACGGGGCCACCCAGGTGCTGTACGAAGGCACCCCGGACACCCCGCACAAGGGCCGCTGGTGGGAGATCGTGCAGAAGTACGGCGTCACGATCCTGTACACCGCACCCACCGCGATCCGCACGATGATGAAGTGGGGCGAGGACATCCCGGCGGAGTACGACCTGTCCTCCCTGAAGCTGCTCGGCAGCGTCGGCGAACCGATCAACCCTGAGGCGTGGGTGTGGTACCGCCGCGTCATCGGCGGCGACCAGGTGCCGGTGGTCGACACCTGGTGGCAGACGGAGACCGGGGCGATCATGATCTCCCAACTGCCCGGCGTGACCGAGGCCAAACCCGGGGCCTGCCAGGTACCCATCCCTGGCACCACGGCGGACATCTGGGATGAGGAAGGCAACGACGTCGGCCCGGGCGGAGGGGGGTTCCTCGTCATCCAGGACCCGTGGCCCGCGATGCTCCGCGGCGTGTGGGGTGACGATCAGCGCTTCCACGACGAATACTGGTCCCGATACGAAGGGGTCTACTTCGCCGGGGACGGCGCCAAGTACGACGACGACGGCGACATCTGGATCCTCGGGCGTGTTGACGACGTCATGAACGTTTCCGGGCACCGGCTCTCGACGACCGAGATCGAGTCGGCGCTCGTCTCCCACGAGTGGGTGGCCGAAGCCGCCGTCGTCGGGGCGAGCGACGACACGACCGGTCAGGCCGTCGTCGCATTCGTGATCCTGCGCCAGGAAGCCCTGGAAGAGGCAGGCGAGGGCGGCGATGAAGTCGTCGCCGCCCTCCGGTCACACGTCACCAAGGAGATCGGGCCGATCGCGCGCCCGCGTTCCATCCTCGTCGTTGCGGAACTTCCCAAGACCCGCTCGGGCAAGATCATGCGCCGCCTCCTGCGTGACGTCGCAGAGAACCGCCCCGTCGGGGATGTGACCACGCTCGCCGATAGCTCGGTGATGAATCAGATCCAGGCGGGCCTGGGCAGCTGATCGCCCCGACAGTTCGGCTCGAGTAGAAGGCTCGACGTCAATGCTCGGCCCGCGGGTGGAAGGACCCACGGGCCGAGCCCCTTTTTCGCACCTGTCAGCGCGCGATTCTGCTAGGTCAGCGCACAGCCCGCTTGCGCCCGCGGGCGTTGGGGACCGCCGGGGGTTCTCCCGTGGGATAGGAGGGGCAGTACTGGGCGAGCGGGCATTGCTCGCACAGCGGTTTGCGGGCGAAGCAGCACCGGCGGCCATGGAAGATGAGGTGATGGTTGAGCATGATCCAGCGCTCCTCATCGAAGAGATCCATGAGTTCGAATTCGACCTTGACCGGATCGGTTGCTGACGTCCACCCGAGCCGCCGAACGACCCTGCCCACGTGGGTGTCGACGGTGATTCCGGGAATCCCGAACGCGGTGCCGAGCACGACGTTCGCCGTCTTCCGGCCGACCCCGGGGAGCGCCACGAGTTCCGCCAAGGTCCTGGGCACCTCGCCGTCGTACTCCTCGACGAGCGCCATGCCGATGCCCTTGATCGCCGCGGCTTTGTTTCGAAAGAACCCGGTGGGACGAACGAGTTCCTCCAACTCCGTGATATCGGCTTGCGCAAATGCCCGGGCATCGGGATATTTCGCGAACAGCGCCGGGGTCGTAAGGTTGACTCGGGCGTCCGTGCACTGCGCCGAAAGCACGGTCGCAACAAGCAATTCCAGCGCATTAGAGAAATCCAATTCGCAATGCGCGTCCGGATACGTTTGCGCAAGTATGTCGTCGATCATTTCGGGGGTAGCCTGAGCCAAGAGATCCTCCTTGCGTTCCTCCCCACCATAGGCTGGACGCGCCCACAAGTTGGAAGGTGGAACATTTCCACCCAAAAACCTGGCACAATGTGCGATAACTCACATGAAAGGTTGCTGCACTTATGGACGAGTCAATCGTTCGCTCAGCTCCGTTATTCGCAGAGCTAAACGATCAAAGTTATCTAGCGGTCCGCGAACGGATGCAAGAGTCCACCTATCGCCGTGGAGAAGAGATTTTCCGTGAAGGCACCCCCGGTGACCGGCTATACGTCATCGGAGCGGGCAAGGTGAAATTAGGACACACTGCACCCGACGGCCGCGAGCACCTC
>CAMXUZ010000171.1 GCA_947251855.1 uncultured Ruaniaceae bacterium | reverse complement strand
CGTAGCCGGAGTCCTGGTTGTTCTTACGCACCAGCCCGGTGTGAGACCGGGCTGCCGAACGGAGAGTGATGGTACCGCCGGTCGTCACGATTGGGTCTCCAGGGTCGTATGTCCGATGGTGATCCGGGTGCCGATGGCCAGCCGAATGGGCCCGGTCATGCGTGAACCGTCGACGATGGTGCCGTTGGTCGAACCGAGGTCTTCGAGCATCCAGGCGCCGTTCTTCGCAGAGATCCGAGCGTGATGGCTGGAGGCGAAGTCGTCATTGATGATGATCGTGTTGTCGGGAGCCCGACCGAAGGTCACGGGTGCCCCCGAGAGCATGAGCGTCTGCCCGGCCAAGGGGCCATCGGTGATGCGGATGGTGCCCGGATGGGCGTGGGCGACCGGGGCGGCCGCCGGACGAGGTGCGGGAGCCGGACGGGACGGTGGCGTCGGGGCGGACTTGGAGCCGCCTCGGCGAGATTTTCTTCCGGCGCGAGCCTTCCGCGGGCCGAAGATGTCGCGACGGAGGACTCCGGCGACTCCGAGGACGAAGAGCCAGAGGATGATGAAGAATGCCAACCGGAAGACGGTGACGGTGAATTCGCTCACTGGGCGTCCCGCTCGTTGTAGTGGACCTCGGCCTCTCCGGCCAGGAGGATATCGCCGTCGGACAGGGTCGCCGATGTCAGTTTGCGGCCGTGCAACAACGTGCCGTTCGTCGAACCGAGGTCATTGGCCACGGCACGGTCGCCCTCGACGACGATCTCGAAGTGACGACGTGAGACGCCGGGGTCGTCGATGACGAAGTCTGAGCTCGACGAAGAGCGGCCGAAGGTGTTCGTGCCCTGCCGCAGCATCTGCGTGCGACCGTCGATGGTCACGCTGGCTTCGATGGAGCGAGCGGGTGCAGGTGCCGGTGCGGGACGGGCGGCGGGGTTCGCGCGCGGTGCCGCGGCCGAGGCCGAACGGGCGGGTTCGGGGGTGCGGCGTGGGGTCACGGGCCGGGAACCGGAGTTCGGGGATTCGCCGACGATCGGATTCGCACGCGAGATCGGGTCGTAGCCGCCGCGGTTGGCGGGCTGAGCGGCAGGAGATCCGTCGGGACGCTGTGTCGAGGACACGACGCGGTACATTCCCGTGTCGAGGTCGTCGGCGAGAGCGAATTCGACGGAGACGGGGCCGACGAAGCTGTAGGCCTGTTCGACGGCGTGGTCGCCGACGACCTGGCGCAGATCGGAGCGCAGCTCGGATTCGAGGCCGGAGAGCCGGTCGTGGTCGGTCTGCGAGAGTTCGATGACGTAATGGTTGGCCGTCAGAGTGCGGCCGCGGGAGACCACGGCAGCTTTGTTGTCGGCCTCACGGCGCAGGGCTCCGGCGAGTTCGACGGGTTCGACCTGGGATCGGAAAGCCTTGGCGAAGGCGCCGTTGACAACGTTCTCCAGCCCCTTCTCGAAGCGATCGAGTAACCCCATGGCACCTCCTCATCAGGTGTTGCCGTTGCCGGACGAACTCTTCGCCAAGCGTCTTTGAGTGCTCTGACCAGGTGGTCCTGATCACGTGCACTCTGGGCACATCAACACCCAATCCTAACGCGGTGAGGCTCTCAACTCACGTCACGCGTGTTCGCGGGGCGAAGCTGTGCCGGGATTCCCTGCGCGCGTCCAGGGAAGTTCGAGGGAATGCAGACGGTGCGGGCGGGCGGCGGTGCGGGGCAGAAATGTGAGGGTGGACACGTTTGAGCCGATTAGGCATTCTCGGTTTTATGTTTCGCCATCTCCGATGCTAGAGTTTTACCTTGTTCGCGCGAGTGGCGGAATTGGTAGACGCGCTGGCTTCAGGTGCCAGTGGCCGCAAGGTCGTGGGGGTTCAAGTCCCCCCTCGCGCACAGCGAATGAGAAGCCCCTCACCGGGATCTGCAGAAGGTCCGGTGAGGGGCTTCTTCGTGTCTGTAGCACGTGTCTGTAGCAGTGGGTGCGAGTGCCGCTCAGCGGCTGGCGCGGGTAGCCAGCGCCAACGGCACTGTTTGAGGTGAGCAGCCCTAGTTTGAAACAGGGCTGCTCACCCTAAACCGTGCAGAACGCGAAATGGTGCTGGTTGGCGGCCTTCCACGTGGGGTCGGCGTCAGGAGCCGGGGAGCAGGCTCAGGCGCGCTCGTAAAGGCGGGCGCGGCCTTTGATTCCGGCGAAGCGGAACGGTCCCGCGGTCACCTTCGGAGTCGAGACGTCCTCGGCGCTGGAGAGTTCAGCGGCGTGAAGGGCGCGATACTCATCAATGGACAGCGGCACGCGGGCGCCGAGGGCCTCCGTTACGGCCTGACGGCGCGAATGCTGCTCGTAGCCGGGGACGACGCGAGCGGTGAAGAATTCACCGACGCTGCCCGAGCCGTAGCTGAAGAGTCCGATGCGCTTGCCTGCAAGATCCGCATCGTGATCGAGAAGCGAACACAGTCCCGCGTAGAGAGAAGCTGTGTAGGAGTTGCCGAGGCGACGGTTGTACAGAGTGCTTGTCGCGAGTCCCGTATCGCGCGGCCCGGTTACGACCGTTGCGGAGCCGTCGGCAGCTGAGTCAGCGGAGCCGTCGGCAGCAGCGACGTTCGAAACGTCAGCACCGGCAGCGCCGGAACCCCCCGCGACGATCTCCGTGTCGAGATCCTCACCGGTGAGGCCGGCGAGGTGGACCTGCGCCTTCTTCGCCATCTTCGTGAACGGCTGGTGGTAGAGCACACGGTCGATCTCGGCCATCTCCGGTCCGCCCTGAGCGGCCAGATCGGTCCAGGCTCCCGTGAGCGCATCGAGGTAGGCGGTCACCGACAGAGCACCGTCGACGATCGCGGTCGTCGAATCGTTCGGGCGCCAGAAGTCATCGACATCGGCCGAGTTGAGACCGGAGACCGGCTCGATCTCGAGCAGCTTCGGATTCGCAGAGACGAGCATCGC
>CAMXUZ010000170.1 GCA_947251855.1 uncultured Ruaniaceae bacterium | reverse complement strand
TGGAAGCCGACCTGACAGGCCATCCCGGTCTCGAGCGAGACCGCCTGCATCTTTTCGAAGGCCGATAGGGTCGCTGCGGGGGGCTTCTCTACCAAGACGTGTACGCCCCGCTCCATCGCTGCGACGGCGTGTGGAGCATGCGTGGGAATCGGCGTGGCAATGACGAGAATATCCAGTTCGACCTGCTCGAGCATTCGCTCGACATCGTTGAAATAAGGGGTCGATCCCAGGATCCTGGTCAGGTCTGCGCCGAGGCGAGGTTCAAGGGTGGCGAGCTCGTGCTGGGGCCGGTGGTCGGCGATGGCGACGAGGTCGACGGCGCCGGCGGCCATCAGTGGCTCGAGGGCGCGCAAATGCACCGAGCCGTATCCAAAGATGCCGGTAACCGCTATCCGAATCACTTTTTGGGGTGGCGTACTCATGAAGGAAATGCTACCGTCAATCATGCTGTAAGCGTTTCCGCAACCGCAGGCAGTGTCAAGTCCGCGGAGGAAGCGGACGCAACCCTCAACCCTGTCGCGCAGGAGCGAACCAGGGATTTATGCGCATCGACGAAGATCCACAAGGAGTTGAAATGAACCGTGACCGCCTTCAGGCGAGGGCCCGGTCATCTTGGGAGGTGACCTGTGTCTGCCGTAGCCGAACTTTCTCAGCTTCGTAAGCAGCGGGCGGGAAAAGGCTCGACGAACAAGCGCGACGGTCGGGCGGCGATATTCTTCTTGGCGCCCTGGTTCATCGGGCTCGCTCTCATCGTTGCCGGGCCATTGGTCGCCTCACTCTATCTGTCATTTACCGATTACAACCTGCTGCAGGATCCGAATTTCATCGGGGGCGCGAACTATAAGAAGCTCTTGAGCGATCCGCGCCTGGCGAGCGCACTGAAGGTGACCTTCACGTACGTCTTCGTCTCCGTGCCACTGCAGCTCGCTGCTGCTCTGGGACTTGCCCTGCTATTGGATCGAGGCATGCGCGGCTTAGCGATCTATCGCTCGGTGTTCTATCTGCCTTCGCTCCTGGGGTCGTCGGTAGCGATCGCCATCCTCTGGCGTCAGATCTTTGGCGCGGAGGGTTTGATCAACCAGCTCCTGGGACTATTCGGGATTCAGGGACCGGGTTGGATCTCTCACCCGGATTACGCGCTCGGCACCCTGATCATCCTCAACGTGTGGACGTTCGGTTCGCCCATGATCATCTTCCTTGCCGGCCTGCGGCAGATACCCGAGATGTACTACGAAGCGGCCTCGATCGATGGCGCGTCAAAGATGCGCCAGTTTGCTTCGATCACGTTGCCACTGTTGACGCCGATCGTCTTCTTCAACCTCGTCCTGCAGGTGATCAACGCCTTTCAAACCTTCACTCAGTCCTACATCGTCTCCAACGGGACGGGCGGACCTGTCGATTCCACCCTGTTCTACACCCTGTACCTCTATCAAGAAGGCTTCGGTGCCTACCGAATGGGTTATGCCTCCGCGCTCGCGTGGCTACTGCTCCTCATCATTGCGGGGATGACAGCGGTGAACTTCTTAGCCTCCAAGTATTGGGTGCATTACGATGACTAGCCCACTTTCTACCGTCGCAGAGAGGCGCAGCCTCTCCGAGCTTGCTGACGCTGCGCCGGAACGGCCGTTGCCTTCCCCGTGGCCCCGGCGTGTTCGTTCGATCGTCAAACACGCGGCGCTGATTGCTGCCGGGTTCGTGATGATCTACCCCCTCTTGTGGATGATCGCGAGTTCGATCAAGCCGGGTGCTTTGATCTTCCGCGAACCAGGTCTCATTCCAGGGGCGTTGGAGCTCGAGAATTATTCGCACGGGTGGAACGCGCTGTTGCATCCGTTCAGCCACTACCTCATCAACTCATTCATCATCGTCCTCGGATCGGTGCTCGGGAACCTTGTCTCCTGTTCCCTCGCGGCATATGCCTTTGCCCGCCTCAACTTCCGCTTCCGGGGATTGTGGTTCGCGATCATGCTCATGTCGATCATGTTGCCGATCCACGTCATCATCGTGCCGCAATATGTTCTGTTCTCCGAGCTCGGGTGGATCAACACCTTCCTGCCGCTGATCGTGCCGAAGCTCCTCGCTACGGATGCGTTCTTCGTGTTCCTCATGGTCCAGTTCTTTCGCGGCATTCCCCGGGAGCTGGACGAAGCGGCGCGTATTGACGGCGCGGGGCACGGCCGAATCTTCTTCAGAGTGATCCTGCCGCTGAGCCTGCCCGCGCTCGCGACAACTGCGATCTTCACGTTCATCTGGACCTGGAATGACTTCTTCTCGCAACTGATTTTCTTGACCGATCCAGAGATGTACACCGTTCCTATCGCGCTGCGATCGTTCCTCGACTCCACCGGTGAGAGCTCGTGGGGACCGATGTTCGCGATGTCGATCGTTTCCCTGATCCCCCTATTCCTGATTTTCCTCTTCGGCCAGAAGTACCTGGTCAAGGGCTTCGCCACTACCGGAATCAAGTAACCAGCAACCTACAAAAACAAAGGAGTAGTAGTATGCGACCCCAACGTAGATTTCGCTCATCGGTGAGATGGGCAGCGCTGCTAACCACGGGAGTGCTCGCGTTGTCTGCATGCGGGCAGGCGGACAATCTCGAAGACTCGACGGATGATGAGGCTGGCGGCGAAGCGGATACTGAAGCGGCTGACGGTGATGCCGACGGCGAGGCGACCATCCGATTCTCTTGGTGGGGTTCAGATTCCCGTCACCAAATGAACCAGGAAGTCATCGACCTATTCGAGGAGCAGAATCCAGACATCACGGTAGTACCCGACTACACCGACTGGGGCGGGTACTGGGACAAGCTCGCTACCCAAACTGCCGGTGGTGACACCCCTGACGTGATGATGCAGGAAGAACGTTACGTCCGAGAATACGCGGACCGAGGGGTGCTTGCTGATCTCATGGATGTGGGCATCGACACGAGTGAGATCGATGACTCCGTCTTGGCAAACGGGGAGTTTGACGGCGGGCTGTGGACGATCCCAACCGGAGTGAACGCGAGAACGTTCGTGACCGATCCGCAAGTCTTCTCCGACGCCGGGGTTGACCTTCCCGACGATGCGACGTGGACCTGGCAGGAGTTCCACGACACGATGGTCGCGGTCAACGAAGGGTCCGATGACCTCCACGGTGCCCAGGACTTCGGGTTCCTCGACTCGGACCTCCAAATCTGGCTTCGCCAGCACGGACAGACCCTCTGGGATGACGACGGCAACATCGGTTTCGACGCCGAGCTCATGGCCGACTTCTGGCAGATGAGCCTCGACCTGCACGACGACGGCGGCGCGCCGGACGTGAGTGAATCATTAGAAGTGGACGCAGCCGGGCCCGAGCAATCCTTGGTCGCGCTCAACACGGGCGGCACCGCTCGGTTCTGGAGCAACCAGCTCGGTGCGATCTCGGGTGCAGCGGACCGTGATCTCACGCTGCTGCGTTTCCCCGGGGAAACCGAATTCGAGCGTACGGGGATATACCTCAAGCCCGCGATGTCGCTCTCGATGTCGGAGAACACCGAGCACCCCGAAGCGGCGGCGAAGTTCATCGACTTCATGCTCAATAGCCCGGAGGTCGGAGAAATCATCCTCACCGATCGCGGCCTGCCGGGCAACCTTGACGTTCGTGAACATATCCTGGGTGAACTCAGCGATGCGGACCAAGTCGCCGCAGACTTTGTTGCCGACGTCACCCCGGACATCGTTGACGCCCCACCACCGCCGCCGACCGGCGCGGGTGAGGTCGCGGACATCCTTGCGCGTTATAACGAGCAGGTGATGTTCGGTCAGATGAGTCCCTTGGATGCAGCGGAAGCCTTCATCGACGAGGCGACGGCAGCAACCTCGGGGTAATAGGCGCGGGTCGTGTCCGACCGTCCTCGGACACGACCCGTTCTTCTTCTCCTCACACCTCCGACCGGTGTGAGGAGTGGAAGAGCGGGAAGCCGCCGTGCCGGCCATGGCGAGCGCGCTCGCCTTGTAGACTCTGGTTTCAGATTTTGTTATAGAACGGACTGATTCATGGCGACCATCCACGATGTAGCCCGTGAGGCAGGCGTGTCGATCGCGACCGTCTCGCGATCCCTCAACGGTCGTGCGCGCGTGAGCGAGAAAACCCGCGCGCGGGTCCTCGAGGTCGCGGCAGCCCTGGAGTTCCATCCCAATCGAGCCGCACGTGGCCTCGTCACGGGCAGGCTCGGAAACGTCGGGGTCCTCGTGCCGGATCTTACGAACCCGTTCTTCACACCGATCCTCGCGGGTATTGAAGAGGTCGCCCAAAGTCGGGACATGGGCGTGTTCGTCGCCGACACCCGCGAGGATGTTGACGCAGAGGGCAGACTCATCACTCGCTTGAGTCAGCAGGTGGACGGCGTGGTCCTCGTTGCCTCGAGGATGGACGAGGTGGACCTCCTAGATCTGCGGATCAAAGACAAAGCTGTCCTCGTCAACCGGGTGGTTCGGGGAATGTCCTCCGTCGCTATTGACGCCTATCAGGGGATGAGTGAGCTCGTCGACCATTTGGGAGAACTCGGCCACACCCGCATCGCCTACCTCGATGGCCCCTCACGTTCCTCGCTGGGGAGGAGCAAACGGCTGGGCCTCGCTGACCGTGCAAAAGAGCTGGGCATCGACCTCATCGTCCTGGGGCACCGACAGCCGACGTTTGCTGCGGGGCGGGAATCGGCCGAGGAGGTTCGTTCTCTCGATGTCACGGCGGTCGTAGCGTTCGACGACCTCATTGCCTGGGGTCTCATTACCCGCCTCCACGAACTCGGTGTCGAGGTCCCCAGAGAGCTCTCCGTCGCCGGTTTTGACGACGCGATCGAGGAGGGCATGGTTCGCCCGGCACTCACGTCCGTTTCACCTCAAGGCACCTCCCTTGGTATTCGAGCGATGGACCTCCTCCTCGACCGGCTTCAACGACCCGCAGCGTCCGCCTCCGTGGAGATGCTCGGCTGCATCGTCAAGAGGCGTGATTCCACCCGGTCGATCCTGGCGTGAGCCCCGCCCCGCTCATTACTCCCGTGCGGATCGAGTGACCGCGGCGGCACCCACGACGGTGAGCACTGCAGCGAGCAAGCCCGCAACGCGGAGCGCAGCCGGCGCGCCCGTCGCGGGAAGAGGCGCGGGCTCCCCGTTGATCTCGCTGCCTCCTTCATCGCTGGAGTCCCCTGGGGTCGGTTCTCCAGCGCCGGGGCTTCCGGGTACGAGGGGAAACATTTCTATGTCCGTGGGATCCGGGTTAGGTCCCAACCGCGCCCCGGTATCCTGCGGTGCCGCCGACGTGAGCTCGAGGAGGCCGTGCATATCAATGCTGCCGTCCTCGGCAATCGTCGGCGTGATCTCGGTGTCGAGCGACACGAACCAGTCCTCACTGACTCCCTGGCTGTCAAAGTAGTTCGTGTCATCGGTGCGGATGGTGTCTTCCTGGTTGCTGAGGCGGATATCGTCGGCCTGCTGACCCAGATACGAGATGAAGCCACTGACGGCGTAGTCCGTTTGCGGAGCGTTCGTCCGCAACTGGAGGTTCATCCGACCCACGTCAGGTAGGAGGTGGCCATTGAGATACGTCGTCACGTCATGAACGCGCACGTCAGGACCGGAGTTCGAGGTCACGCCCTTGGCGAGGTTATCGAAGGCGATCGAGTTCCGTAGAACATGAGCACCCGGCATGGACTCTCCGCCCAACTTGAAACCGTTACCCTCCCCGACGAGTTCGAAAGAGGTATCGTCGCTCAATACTCCATTTCTATAGGCGACGGAGTCTTCGATGACCACGGGCGCGATCGCCCCGGTCGTGGACTTCGCGTAGAGGTCCCAACCGTCATCGATGTTGTGGTGAGCGATGCAGAAACGGAAGGAATTTCCTTCCCCTACCGTGAGTTTCGCCGCGAAACCATCGGCGTCGTTTGCCTGCGGGTCGGCATTATTGTGCGACACACTCGAGAGCACGGTGTTGTGCGACGGCCACATCTCACGCGGCTCATTGGCGGTACCGGAGATTTGCAGCCCCGTGTCTCCGTTGTGGTGGGTTTCGATGCGCTCGATCCGATTGTGGTGGCCCGAGACGAGTAGGGGCTTTGCGTAGCCGACAGAACCGGTGATCTCCAGGTTGTATAGATGCCAGTGATCACCGCGTAGGTGGATCCCGCCGTCGTCAGAGTGCCGTAAATCGAGCACTGCTCGCGTTCCGGGTGCGGACATGAGCACGATCGGGTCCGCCGAGGTGCCCGAGTTGCCACGTTCGATCACGATTGCCTCGGTCGGCGTGTAGGTACCCTCCTGGAGCACTACCTGTTGGCCCGGCTGCGCAAAAGCTACTGCCGTGTGGAGGTCCAGTGGGGCGCGGGCCGTGCCGTCGCCATCTGCGGTTCCCTCGGGTGCCACGAGGATCGCTTGGTGTGCCTTGCCGAAACTGCGCCGCTCGATCGTGAAGCTCACCCTTATCGGGTCATAGGAGGAAAGCTCCTCGTGCTCGCCCAGGTCCTGCTCCACGCTGGGAACCAGTTCGGCAGTGTAGTGGTTGCTGCCATGTGAAACCGGCAGATGGAACGAAACCCTCTCCTGCCCGGCTGCCGTTCGCTCGCCATCAACAGGGAGGCCGTCGTCGTCGAGAACCGTCACTGCTCCCGCGACGTTGGCGACGATAGGAACATCGAGATGTGACTGCGGAGTCGTCCGAGTGGAATCGACTGTTAGTTCGGGGTCGATGTAGGTCACCGGCGGCTCCGCGGCGGCGTCATCGTCAGCAGGGTCGATTGTGGTGAAGGAGATGTCGCTGGCCGTGACCGCGATCTTACGGGCCGCGAACAGTCCCACGGTCAGTCCGTCGGGGTTCTGCTGCTCGAGAAGGTCGGCGTCGTAGTGGATAATCTCGACGGGTTCACCCTCGATCGCCGTGATGGCGTGATACCCCGTGTTCGAGCGGCGAAGCGTGAGGGTATAGCTCTCACCGTCGGTGAATTTCGGTGGGTTCGCGTTCGCCCCTTCCGTGTAGTCGGCCTTGTAGTCCCAATCGAAGGGCTCAGAAGCGCTCATGTCGCGCATCGGGGAGGATTCAGTTGGCGGGCCAGAGTACCCGGTCACGAACTTTGCGCCAGGAATTCCGTATCGCGACGTGGTTTCGCCCCCGCTGGTGCGTGAGTATTTAGCGAGCATCGCCCCAGCTGAGTTGAAGTAGCGTGCGGCAGGATCGCCGGGAGTGAAATCGTCCACCGCGATGACCCCAAAGCCGGATTGGTTGTCTTTTGCGCCCGAATCGACGACGGTGAAGGTAGCGCTCAGCGTGAAGTTTTCAGTCTCGGGATCGATCTGAGTGTAGTAGTAGAGGAATCCGTCCTCTGAATCGGCGATCTTTCCGCTGTTGTCGCGAGCATCAAAACTAACGGTGCCATCATCGCTGACGCTGATAGAGCCCCCACTTCCCACTCCCACGTGGGTTGACTGCCAGCGCTCCACCTCAGTTGAGGCAGTGACCGTGAACGGCTCCGACGCGCGAGACTCCTCGCCTCGGATCGCATGAACCTCAATGACGTACGCGCGCCCGGGTTCGAGGCCGGATATTTCTCCAGTGTGGGCGAGCGTTCCGGTGATGGCCGTGACGAGTTCGTTGCTGTCCTCCGGTCGATAGAGCAGGTTGTAACTCTCAGCCTCGAGGACCTCGCGCCATTCCACGGTCAGGGTTGCTCGGCCGTCAGTCACGTCGGTTGTGAGTACATCGATGACCTCGGGCGCGCCGAGGGGTAACGTGAATTCGGCAAGCGCGGGCTCAGCAAGTTTCGCCGTCGCTTCGTCCGCCCGGGTGAGAGCGAGCTCAACAGTGTAGGAGCCGGATGCCGGCGGCGTGATCGCGACGGTTCCGGAGTCTCCCGGTTGCGCGCTACTCGCTTCGGCGGCGACGTTCCCTTCGCTGTCCCGTAGCGTTGCGGTTGCGACATCGGCACCGGTCGGCCCAATATCCCCAGTGAAGGAAACCAGCAGGCGAGCGGCGTCCTCGGGGTCAACAGCGACCCCGGTGATCTCGGGAGACTCCACCTCGTTCCAAGGTGTTCGCTCCGCTGGAGCCCCTTCCGCAATGCTGATTGCGTAGATGTTGACGCCTGAGGATGGGGATGCGAGGTAGTAATTCCCGGCTTCAGGTATCTGCACCGTTGCTGCTGGAATAGTCGCCCCGGGATCACCAAACGCGGGCAGCGTGCCAAGCGGGGCGCCCTCGCCGGTATACAGTTCAAGTGCTCGATCCTCGCTTGCGCTACTGCTCAACGCAAAAACCGTCAGGGTTGCGTCAGAGGTCGTGGAGAAGTGCACGGATCGATAATCCGATGTTCCGGCACCTCCGAGTTTCAGCCGCTGATTAAACTCGGATCCGTCGCTGCCCGTCTTGCTATTCGCATCTACGGAGACGCTTCGATCTTCGGTAGCGAGAATACGCACGGGGCCAGAGTCGATCGTCGAGGTGTGCGTGCCGATCTCAAGATCGTCGGCGCTGAAAACACGGGTATCTGCTTGAGCGCTGCTCGCGAGGAGCGTGCCAGCGAGGGCGACGCTCAGGACCGAGAGGGCTGTGCCAATCTTTCGGACGGAATGAAACATCAGACTCCTTCGTCAGAGATGAAACCCAGTGCCCATTGCCGTCCTGGCACACACGCAACGTTTCTCGGTTGACGCGAAAACGTTTACGCTTTACATTTGAGAACGACATTATCACAACCGACAGGTGTGTCAATGAAGATCTAACACTTCGCCTGTTTCCCCTACCTGAAGGACCCACTATGACCCTGGCAAGCCTCGCGACGACGTTGAGTATCGTTGGAACGGGAGGGCAGCGGCGGCTGATCGTCGAGAGCAGTAGCAACGAACTGTTGGACAGCTTTGAAGGGAAAGTTGCTTCGCCAGGAGTGCTCGAGGGTCCGCTCTCGCCAGAAAATGCAAGGTCCGCTCGGAATGCGTTTCCCCACCTTGCTCCGCAGCCGGTCGGATTATCGACGTCGGCGGGAACCGGGGACCGGTTGGGGTTGGCGACGCCGGGTCACGTCGCCGCGTTTCAGCAGTCAGGGACGCACCTGGTTCCGGTTTTCGCCCAGCAGTCCGCGCGCGAAATGGACCGGGTCGGCCGGGACCCGCGTGCCATCATCGACGATGCGACCTTTGGAGCGATCGAGGGCGGTTGGGAAGGGCGCACGGCTGCTGACGCCGACCACCTGAAATCCACCGCAGATATTGACAGGTTCCTCGCGGCCGGCTTCACGAGTTTCACGCTCGACCCGGGCGACGTTGTGCACCATCTCGAGGGAGTGGCGGAGCAAGCTGATCTCAAGGCGCTGCCCTGGGAGGAACTGGAGGACCCTTACGACGCCCTGCTCGCCCGCTACGAGAACCTCAACGTCGACACAGGTGAGACGAACATTGCGCTCTCCAGCGAGGACCTCCTCACCGCAGCCGCGAAGTACGGCCGATGCGTCGCGCTGGCGGTCAAGATGTACCGGCACCTGGTTGAAAAAGCGGACAGGGAGGTCGAGGTGGAGATCGCGGTGGATGAGACGGCGGACGTGACGACGCCAGCTGAGCATGTCTACTTCGTCACCGAACTCAACCGCCTCGGCGTTCGTTTCACAGGGTTCGCCCCGCGCTACATCGGGGAATTCGAAAAAGGCGTCGAGTACATCGGCGATATCCAGGTACTAGAAGACTCCCTCCGGGTGCACGCCGGGATCGCCCGAGCCCTGGGCCCGTACAAGCTGTCCTTGCATTCGGGATCCGATAAGTTCAGCATCTACGACGTCGTTGCGCAGACCACTGGCGGTTTGGTGCACCTGAAAACCTCCGGGACATCCTGGCTCACCGCGCTGGAGGTCGTCGCCGCGCACGAACCGGACGTTTTCCGCGAGATCTATACCGTGAGCCGCAATGCCTACGTGGACGCGCGTGAGAGTTACCCGGTATCGGCGGATCCGAAAGACGTGCCACCCGCGGAGGCAGTCGCCGATGCGCACCTGCCGGAGCTGCTATCTTCGGTCGCCACTCGGCAGGTGCTCCACGTCGGTTACGGAGACGTGCTCGGAGTTTCCGAACTCGACCGGCGGATTCGGCAGATCCTTGCCACCGAGGCGAGCGAGTACCGTGACCGGCTGCGGGCGCACATCGGCCGCCACCTCGTTCCTTTCAACAACAGCGCTTACCGCGCCTAGTTCTCTTTGAGGACGAACGCCCGGTAACCGAATGGGCCCAGGTCGACGTCGTATGTTCCGCGTTTGCGCTTCACCGGGTGGGGATAGATCGTCGCCACGGTTTCGCCTGTGCCCAGATCAACGACCTGGTCACCATGGGCGAGATTCTTCGAGGAAACCGTCGCGGTGATATCCCGCTCCGAGAAGTTGAACACCGAGACCTGCACTGCCCCGATCGCGAGCCGGTTGACGAGCACGAGCACAGCGGGATCATTCGACTTCGGTACGCTCAACAACTCCCCGGTGGCGATCCCGTGCGCGTCGCGCATCTGCAACATCGAGGAGAGCCGGTTGACGAAGGAGTTCGGATCCTCGAACTGCTCGGGCAGCGATCCGTACAGGGCGCGGGCCCGGGGTATTCTGCCAGGAGAAGACTCGGCTTCCGGGGCCCAGCCCATGAGGTCGTGCGCGCCGCGCTCGAGCCAGCGGGTATCGCCGGTCGCGATGAGGTCGGGCACCTCCTCCCGGGCGAGGGGGAGCGCGCCCACGAGGTCCCACCCGGAGAGCGCGAACACCCCGGGCTGCAGCGCGTTGAACGCGGCGAGGAGCAGGTGCGCCGAACGCACGCGTTCGAGCTGCCCCTCGTCCAGGTCCGCGAGGTCGGAGATCCCCAGTGCGGCCGTGACGACGGAGGCCGTGGTGCATGCGATCCCGTTCTGCGTGAACGGAGCGTTGTACGGCCCCGCGGCGCCGGTGAGCCGGGTGCGCAGATCAGTTCGGATCTCGTCGGCGAGGGCGGCCCCGGTGACCCGGCGGCCACGGAAGTTGAACTCGTCAGCTGCGTGCGACGTCGTGAAATGTACGAGTTCGTAGGTGAGTTCATCGTGGTTCTGCAGCGCATGCACGAGCGAGGCCTGATCAACGCCGTATCGGATGCCCTCTTTGAGGGTCAGCCGCAGGAATTCGATGTCGCCCATGGCGAGGGCGTGGTGGTAGCCGGGGCGGGTGATGAAGTCGTAACTGAGGTCAGCGCCGGTTTCGGAGGTGAGCGCGATCGCGTCGATCGTGAGGTTGAGCTCCTGGAAGGTGAACCCGCCCACCTTGCGCACCATCGAGCCGATGATCTGGTTCGCGGTCACCGACAGCGGATGGCCTTCTGACCAGGCGGGGGCGCCGTCGTTGCCCTCCTCGGCGCGTTCGACGCCGAGGAAACCGTTCGCGTCCAACCGGAGCCCGCCCGCCCCGAGGTCGAGCAGGGAGTGCAGCGCATCGCCGACGACGACGCGCATTCCCGCGAAGGTCGGATCGAGCCAGTCGATCGTGGGCTGGCCGTCCTTGAAGTAGTGCAGATACACCCACCGGTGCATCTCGCCGTCGACCCCGAGGACCTCCCGCGTGGCCGACCAGTTCGTCTCCTTCACTCCCGGCTCGTAGAAGATCACCCGCTGGAGTTCACCGATGATGAACCCCTCCTCCTGCAGGCGCCGCTCCACCTCCGGGCTGAGGTTGACCGAGTCCTGCCCCTCGGGCACCTCGGGCAGCAGGTGCCAGGCCTCCTTGGGGATCGAGACCATGTGATAGATGCCCGGGTAGTCCGAGTGGTTCATCTGGGCGAGAAGGAAATCCGCGCCCTTGCCGGTGTGGCCGGGAACGATGTCGTCGATGATCGTTCCCCCCGTGGCGCACCGCCACCTCTTGCATCGCCCGGAACTCATCCTCGGTGCCGAACAGGGGGTCGATCGCCATCGA
>CAMXUZ010000169.1 GCA_947251855.1 uncultured Ruaniaceae bacterium | reverse complement strand
CCAAACTCGAGGCGAATTTTCACATCGAGCGGGCGTTGCCCACGCCACAGGTAGCACGCGGCGCCCGGAACGGGTCAGCGGGCGACCCGGTCATGGGCGAGATCCAGGAGCTTGGCGAGTACCGGCCCGGTGCGAAGTCCGGAATGCTCGTGCTCCGAGGTCGCCCACACCTTGACCCCCGGCAGCAACGCGGCCGTCTCCATCGAGAATTCGTACGGCACGAAGAGGTCATTGACGTAGACCGCGGCGGCCCCGCCCACGCCGGAAGCGGCGATCGCATCAGCACAGTAGAGTTTCGGCCAGGAGACCTGCGCCATCGCTTCGACGACCTCCCGCCAGGGCTGGAAAGCCGGGACGGTATCGGCCCAGTCGCGGCGCACGTGCTCGCCCGTGAGCAGGGTCGGGTCCGCGCGGAAATCCTCCGGCTCCACCGCTTCGGCGGCCCAGTTGGTCGGGTGCCCGTCCGCGTAGCTCGACTCGTGGAACACGTAATACAGCGGATTGCGGCCGGTGAAGGGCATCGCGCGGACAAGGTCGTGCCGGAACGCGTTGGTCGCCGGGTCCTGATCGAGCAGGCTCCACAGGGTCTGCCAACCATCGTCGGACCCGAGCAGCATGCCGAGCGAACGCACCCGCGAAATCGAAACCACTTCGCCGTCGGGCAACACGATGCGCCCCTGCCCGGCGAGGTCCACGAGCCGGCGAACGGCCTCCCGGTGCTCCGGGAAGCGCCGATAATACGCTTCGTTCGCGGTGCGCATTTTGTCGTAGGTCGCCGCGTACACCTCGGCCGGGGCGCGGCCCACCGCGCTCAAACCGCCGGTGATGAACACGCGGTCGAGGCTGGCCGCGTTCGTCGAGAGGTAGGCGAGGGTGGTGAACCCGCCGAAGGACTGCCCGAGTGTGTTCCACGTGGGAGCGCCGAGATGCTCACGCATCGCCTCGGCGTCACGCACGATTGAATCCGCGCGCAGGAGTTGGAGCCGTTCGACGACGGCGGCCGTGCCCTCGGCGAGGATCTCGTCGGTGATGGGGGTGGACTTGCCGGTGCCGCGCTGGTCGAGCATCACCACTCGGTACTCCTTCAGCGCCGCCTCCAGCCACGGTGGGGAGAACGGCGCGGCAAGCGCGCGCGGGGCCTCGTTTCCCGGTCCGCCCTGAAGGAACACGAGATAGGGCAGGCCCTCGCCGCCCTCGCGGGTGACGACGGAGGCGTGGATATCGATGGTCCGCCCGTCGCGCGGGTTCGCCCAGTCGAGCGGCACGGTGAGCGTGTGGTCATCGATGCGCAAGTTATACATGCGCCGCGTGGTGGTAGCCATGGAAACTAGCGTAGTAGCCCCGCGCGGGCACCGCAGCGCGAGCGGCCTGCGCAACGATTCCTAGCGATTCGGCGAGCAACGACGGCTCGCTGCTGCCCAGGACCCGCCCATGGGCCATATGGTGGAGGGAGACAGACCCGGACGAGAACTGGAGCACGAGATGACCCCTTCGATCGATCCCGTCACCACCCCCGCGTGGAAGCGGCTGGCCGAGCACGCGGCGCGCTTCGTTCCGGATCTGCGCACGTGGTTCGCCACCGACCCGGGGCGGGTCGTCAACAACATCCACGAGGCGGGCGACCTGTGGATCGACCTGTCGAAGAACCTCCTGCGCCCCAAGACGCCCACGCTCCTGCTCGACCTCGCCGATGAGACCCGCGTGTTGCAACGCCGCGACGCGATGTTCGCCGGGCGGCACATCAACACCACCGAGGACCGCGCCGTCCTGCACACCGCCCTGCGCCGCCCGGCCGACGCCGATGGCGAGCCGTTCGTCGTCGACGGGCAGAACATCGACGCGGACGTCCGCGAGGTGCTGCAGCGGATGTACGCGTTCGCCGAGAAGGTTCGTTCCGGCGAATGGGTCGGGGTGAGCGGTAAACGGGTCGAAACGGTCGTGAACATCGGCATCGGTGGCTCCGACCTCGGGCCCGTCATGGCCTACGAAGCGCTGCGGCCGTACGTCCAGGCCGGGCTCGAGGCGCGGTTCATCTCCAACATCGATCCCACCGACCTCGCCGAGACCGTCGGCGATCTCGACCCCGAAACCACGCTGTTCATCGTCGCCTCGAAAACCTTCGGCACCCTGGAAACCCTCACCAACGCCCGCCTCGCCCGCGAGTGGCTATGGGAACGCCTGGGTGCCTCCGGTGTGATTTCCGACGACGACGCCGCCCGGGAGCGTGCCGTCGCCACACATTTCGTTGCCGTCTCAACGGCCCTGGACCGGGTTGCCGAGTTCGGGATCGACCCGGAGAACGCCTTCGGGTTCTGGGACTGGGTGGGCGGGCGCTACTCGGTCGATTCCGCGATCGGGCTCAGCCTCGCGATCACGATCGGGCCGGAGAACTTCGCGGACTTCCTCGCCGGGTTCGCGCGCATGGACGAACACTTCGCGACCGCCGATCCCACCCACAACGCCCCGCTCATCATGGGCCTGTTGAACGTGTGGTACGTCAATTTCCTCGGCGCCCACACCCACGCGGTGCTCCCGTACTCGCAGTACCTGCATCGCTTCCCCGCCTACCTGCAGCAACTGACGATGGAATCCAACGGCAAGGGCGTGCGCTGGGACGGGGAGGCCGTCACCTACGACACCGGGGAGGTGTTCTGGGGGGAGCCGGGCACCAACGGCCAGCACGCGTTCTACCAGCTCATCCACCAGGGAACTCGGCTCATCCCGGCGGATTTCATCGCCGTCGCCCGCCCGGCCCATCCCCTCAAGGACGGTGAGCAGGACGTGCACGACCTGTTCATGGCGAATTTCTTCGCCCAGACTCGCGCGCTCGCGTTCGGCAAGACGGCCGAGGAGGTGCGCGCCGAGGGCACCGCCGAGGATCTCGTTTCCGCCCGGACCTTTCCGGGCAACCGGCCCACGACCTCGATCATCGCCCCCGAACTCAGCCCCGCCGTGCTCGGGCAGCTCATCGCGTTGTACGAGCACATCACCTTCGTGCAGGGGGCGGTGTGGGGAATCAACTCCTTCGACCAGTGGGGCGTGGAACTCGGCAAGCAGCTCGCGCTCGATATCGCCCCCGCGCTCGGCGGTGATGAGGAGGCCCTCGCCGCGCAGGACGCCTCGACCAGGGCAGCGATCGAGCATTACCTCGCCGCCCGCGGCCCCCACGCGGGGTCTGAGTAACCTCGCGCAGCGAGCGTAAACAGAGCGCGCCGCGCCGGGCCACGGAAGAAATCAGTAGCAAGGAGACGACGATGTCGCAGAAACGCTTTGATGTCATCTACACGCAAGGAATGTTCAACACCACCAAGGTGCTGCGCGATAACGGCACCGGCGTGTTGTACCTCGTGCAGCAGGAGGGGTTCGGGACCGGGCTCACCCCGCTCCTCGATCGCGAGGGCAAACCGCTCGTGGACGAGCACTATCTAGCCGCGCGAGGCGGCCCGGGGGCGTCGTAGATCCCGCACCACGCCAACGGGCCGAGGTGGCCGCCTGGTAGCTGCTGGGTGAGGTGAGCAAACGCGGGATGAACTGTTCCTGACCCCTCGATGAAGAGGCGGGCGAAGCGCGAAGATCCGGGATTCTGCGCTCCTACGATGACGGTGGATAAGCCCCCGTTGGAGTAGATATCGCAATGAATCCCACCGCTGCGCTGGACACCAGAACACGGCCGCCGCGCGGTTCCGCCCGCCCCGTCAGGAGTGGGGAGCTGCCTCCACTGGTCGTCGCCACACCTCGGCCGCGCAACCGCAAGAAGCGCGAGTTCGATCCTCGCAAGTGGCGCCAATACCTCGCATTTCTCGCCCTCGCAGGCCCGAACCTCACGCTCCTGCTGATCTTCACCTACAAGCCTCTTCTGGAGAGCTTCCGGTTCTCCACCTTGCAGTGGAATATCGGTTCGGCTCGCGCGAGATTCGTGGGTCTCCAGAACTACATCGAGTTCTTCACTTCCACGAAAACGGCGCAGGTGCTCTCCACCACGGCACTGTTCACCGTGGGCACGGTGGGCGGGGCCCTCCTGATCGGGTTGGCTCTCGCGATCTTACTCAACCGAAAACTCGCGGGCCGAGGAATTGCTCGAACGCTCGCCTTCGCCCCCTACGTGCTGTCAGGCATCGCCGTGGGGATCTTGTGGCTCTACATCTTCGACCCCCGCTACGGACTTCTCAAGACCGTGCTCGGATGGTTCGGAATCGGCTCACCCGATTGGTACAACAGTTCGCCCTGGGCGTTGCTCATGCTCATCATCGTGTACCTGTGGAAGCACGTGGGCTACGTGGCGCTCATCTATCTCGCCGGTTTGCAAGCGATCCCGCAAGACCTGTACGACGCCGCCGCGCTGGACGGGGCGAACAGGGGCCGTACCCTGAGGTCGATCACACTGCCCCTGCTCGGGCCGAGCACATTCTTCCTCACCATCACCACGCTCCTCGCCTCGCTGCAGTCTTTCGATCTCATCCAGGCGATGACCCAAGGCGGTCCGCTCGGGTCGACGACCACGCTGATGTACCAGATCTACCAAGAGAGCTTCGTCTCCGGTCGGGCCGGCTACGCCTCCGCCGTCGCAACGATCCTGTTCGCCCTGTTGCTCGCGATCACCGTGGTGCAGCTGAAATTCGTTGAAAAGAAGGTCCACTACTGATGGTTACGTTCTCGCCCGCCAGACCCGGGCGGCGCCCCACCGGCCGCGAACGGTCAACGCTCTTGGACGCCGGGGGCTACCTCAGCCTCGCCGTGGCGGTGGTGGTCATGTCCGTCCCGCTGATATGGATGGTGCTCGCCTCGTTCAAACAACCGCAGGAACTGTATTCCATGCCCTTGCCGGTGCTACCGGAAAGTTTCGACGGAGCCAATTACGCGCACGTCGCCCAGCGTCTGCCCCTGGCGCGGCTCTTCCTCAACTCGGTGTTCATCACCGTGCTCGGGGCCGGGCTCAAAGTGCTCCTCGGGCTCACCTGCGCGTACGCCCTGGTGTTCATGGAGTTCCCCTACAAACGGATCGTCTTCACGATAGTCCTGTTCACCCTGTTGGTTCCTCCGCAAATCACCATCATTCCCAACTACACCCTCATTGCCTCGTTGGGCTGGTTGAACACCTACCAAGGAATTCTTCTCCCCGGCTTGGCCAGTGCATTCGGAACCTTCCTGTTCCGGCAACACTTCCGCACTCTGCCCATCTCGATCCTCGAAGCCGCAGCACTTGACGGGGCCGGGCATTGGCGCAGGTTGTGGCGGTTCGTGGTGCCGATCTCGCTCCCGACGATTTCAGCGGTCGCCCTCGTTTCGCTGGTCGCGGAGTGGAATGACTACTTGTGGCCCTTCCTCGTTGTGGACAACGCGGAAATGATGACCCTGCCGCTGGGGCTGACCCTGCTTCAAAACATCGACGGGATGAACAACTGGGGTCTGCTCATGGCCGCCACCGTGCTCGTGACCCTACCGATGCTCGCCGTCTTCCTCATCCTCCAGCGACGCCTCGTTGCTGGGCTGACCGCCGGGGCCGTGACCGGGTAGTACCCGGCCCCCGCGCCACACACCAGCACCCCTGACGGTGCCCCCTCGCCGCGCGATGTGCACGGCCAAGAAAGAGAATGACGAAGGAATCTCATGATGAATAATATGACCGCCCGACCCACGCCACGGAGAAAACAGTTCATCGCCGGCCTCGCCCTCCTGAGCGCTACTGCGCTCGCCGCAGCGTGCTCGGGCCCCGCGACCACGGCCGAAGCCGGCGAGGAGGAACAAGCCGAGATTGATTGGTCGCAGGTGGACCCGGCGGAGGAGATCACCTGGTGGTCCAACCACCCGGGGGAATCAAAGGACTTCGAAGAAGCGATGATCGCGGAATTCGAAGCCGAGACGGGGATCACCGTCAACCTCGTCACCGCCGGGGCGGGATACGACGAGGTTGCTCAACGCTTCCAAGCCGCGGCGGGAACGGACTCCGTTCCCGACCTCGTCATCGCATCCGACGTGTGGTGGTTCCGCTACTTCATCAACGATCAGATCCTGCCCCTCGACGACGTCTTCGCTCACCTGGAGGTCGACGTCGATGACTACAATCCCACCCTCTACGACGACTACGAATACGAGGGCGAACACTACGCCGCCCCGTACGCCCGCTCCACGCCGCTGTTCTATTACAACAAGGATCTGTTCGCCCAGGCGGGATTAGACGATCGTGGCCCGCAAACGTGGCAGGAGTTCGAGCAGTGGGCACCCGCGCTCGCGGAGGTGGTGCCGGCCGACGGGGCGCCGCTGGGGCTCGGGCTGGGCACGTCCTGGTCCGCGTGGTGGATGTCGAACGTCCTGTGGGGCCACGGCGGGCAGTTCTCCTCGGAATGGGAGGTCACCCTCGACACCCCGCAGGCGCAGGCCGCGGGCGAATGGGTCCGAGAGCTGTACAACGACAAGGGGATCGCCGCGGTCGGAACGGACACCGCCGCGGACTTCTCCGCCGGGTTCTTCGGAGCCTTCATCGGCTCCACCGGTTCACCCGCGGGGATCCTCGATCCCGCGAGCTTCGAGGCCGGCGCCGCTTTCCTGCCCGAAGGGCCGGCGGGGGGCGGCGTCCCCACCGGGGGCACCGGCGTGGCCATCGCCGCAGACCGGCCGGCGGAGAACCAATTGGCGGCAGCCATGTTCCTCGACTTCCTCACCAATACCGATAATTCCGCAGAGTTCTCAGCGCTCACCGGGTACATGCCCGTGCGCACCTCGGCGTTGGAAGCCGACACGATGACGGACCTGTACGAACGGATCCCCCTCTACACGGTCGCGGTGGAGCAGTTGGCAGAGGAGACCCGGACCCAAGACTGGGTTCGGGTATTCGTCCCCGGTGGGGACCAGATCCTCTCGGAAGGATTAGAAGAAATCATCCTCAACAACACTCCTGCGGCGGAGGTTTTCGACGAGATCACCCCGCGCCTGCAGCAGGCCTTCTCCGACAACGTGGAGCCCTACCTGTGATGGCCGCGCACTCACCGCAGATCATTGCCCACCGAGGCAACTCCTCGGTCGCCCCGGAAAATACTCCCGCGGCCTTCGCCGCCGCGATCGCCGCGGGAGCCGGTTGCATCGAGATCGACGTGTCCATCACGGGGGACGACCACTTCGTCGTCATCCACGATGAGACCCTCGAGCGCACCACGAACGGCACCGGCGCGGTGCGGGAGTCCTCCCTCGCGCAGGTGCAGTCGCTCGATGCGGGTGCGTGGTTCTCCCCCGCCTACGCCGGCCAACGAGTGCCGACGCTCCAAGAGTTCACCGATCTGCTCAGCGACCACGACGGCCTCGAGGCACTCATCGAGCTCAAGGGCCGATGGTCGGCGGCGAACATCGCTCGGGTCGTGGAGGCGCTCACCAGCCGCGGCGTCGGCGAGCGTGCGATCCTGCAGAGCTTTCACCCCCACACCCTGGCGATGCTCCATGAGCACGCTTCCCACCTGCGCCGAGGAGTGCTCGCTGCGGACGGCGTGGAGGACCTCATTCCCGCGTGCGTCGCCGCTGGGGTGCACACGCTCAACCCGCACGTGCGCCACGTCGAGGAGGATCCCGACGTCATCGGCCGGATTCACGCAGCTGGCCTGCGGGCGCAGGTGTGGACGGCGAACGATCCGGGCAGGTGGAGGTTCCTGCGCGACCTGCGGGTCGATGGCATCATCACCGATCGCCCCGATGCCCTCGCGGGGTATTTGACCCGCTGATCGGCCCAGGCACCCGCGGTAACGACCCGGGATGAGGACGGGAGGTGAGACGATGTCGCGGTGAGGTGGACACGCAGGGGAGGGTCGCCGTCGTAGATTAGTCCCATGCTGCTTTCTGATCGTGACATCCGCACCGACCTCGCCTCCGGGCGGATCGGGTTGGATCCCTTCGACGACGAGATGATCCAACCCTCCTCGGTGGACGTGCGCCTCGACCGCTACTTCCGGCTCTTCGACAACCACAAATACCCCGTCATCGACCCCTCGCTGCCGCAGCCCGAACTCACCCGGCTCGTCGAGGTCGATCCCGACGAGTCGTTCATGCTCCACCCCGGCGAATTCGTGCTCGCCTCCACCCTGGAGTTGGTCACGCTCGGCGACGACGTCGCAGCTCGCCTCGAGGGGAAGTCCTCCCTCGGGCGCCTCGGGCTCCTCACGCACTCCACCGCCGGGTTCATCGACCCGGGGTTCTCCGGGCACGTCACCCTCGAACTCTCCAACGTGGCGACCCTCCCGATCACGCTGTGGCCCGGGATGAAGATCGGGCAGCTGTGCTACTTCCGGCTCACGAGCCCGGCGGAGAAGCCCTACGGCGCGGGGGCGACCGGCTCTCGTTACCTCGGTCAGCGGGGGCCGACGGCGAGCAGGTCGGACGTGAACTTCCACATCACCCGCATCGCACGCCCGCCGGCGGCCGATGCCCCGAGCGACGAGCGCGGTCAGCGATGACCTCACCCGCCTCCCCCACGCTCCCACCGAACCGCGCGGCGCACTGGCTGCTGTTCCCGGAGGTCCCGACGTCGCAGGAACTGGAAGCGCTCGTCGTCTCCCGGGAACTCGGGGTCACCTGGGTGGATGAGCGCACGCTCGGTTGGCAACCCGGAGTGCTCCTGCAGGGGCCGATGACGCAGGAGGAACTCGCCTCCTCGGTCGGGCTGCCGGAATGGGCGCGGAGCGTCTACGCCGTTGACACGCCCCGGGAACGAGGGGCACCCATCCCCGCCGAACTGCAGCTCCCCGGGGCGGTGCTCGGGGCGTTCCCCGAGGGGGAACCCACGGGAGTGGAGCGGGACACCCTGGAAACCATTGAAGCGATCGCCCGCCGCCTCGGCGGGGCGGTGCTCACCGAGACCGGGCAGATCGTCGTACCCGAACCCCGGATCGATCTCGTGCTGTTCACCAGCACCTGGATCGCGGAGCCCGACCTCATCCGCGTGCTCGACCCGATCGTGCAGATGCGCTCCGACGGCGGCCCCGCGCTGCCGCCGGACGTTGAGGTGGAGGGCTACGGGCTCGTGGCCGATCTGCCGCTCGGCGCTGTGCTCTCCGTCACCGCCTCGCCGGCCGACCTCACCCCGATCGCCCTCACCGGGTACGGCTGGGCCACGGGGAGCGTGTACGTGTACGAATTTCGCCACTACCCGGCGAGCCAATTCAGTTTCTCGGG
>CAMXUZ010000168.1 GCA_947251855.1 uncultured Ruaniaceae bacterium | reverse complement strand
GGGCACCGAGTCGGCGGTCGACGTAACACTCCTCGGGCCCCTCCCCGTACCAGCGCAGATGCTGCAGGTCCGCATCCGCCTCGAACAGCATCCCGAACTCGGGCATGTCCGGCAGGCCCTCGCCCGGGCTCACCCGCACGGAGACGACGATTTCGCCGTCGCCGTGCACGTCGTATTCCACGGTGCAGCTGCTTTCCGGGGTCGTGGGCAGGGTGTAGGTATACGTGACCGCGACGCTGCGCTCCCGCTCCTCGCAGGTGGGGTTGCCGAACGCCTTCTCCCAATGGATATACCTGCTGGCCAGGAGCCAGGAACCGTCCGTCGCGGGGGCGCCCCACGCCCGTTCGTTCGCGGTGGGCGCGTGCCAGAAGTTCGGCGTCGGGCTCGAGCGGAGCAGCTCCCGGCCCCCGGATCGGGTGGTGCCGAATCGGTAGGACTGCATCTGCCCGAAGACCTTCGAGAACGACGCCGAGAAGTTCTCCCCGTGCACGCCGATGTTGTGCCACCCGCGCACGAGGGTCGGCGCGGGCGCGGGCTTCGGCCGGGCCGGGCCACCTGCGGTGAACACCGCTTGGTCGCCGGCGATCTCGTAACCGGCCTCCGCCCACCGCTCGCGGGTGCGCAGGTGGTAGGTGACGTCGATCGTGTACTCGCCCGGGATGCTCGGCAGGGCCACGGGGTTAGCGAACGCCTCGGTGGCTCCGGGGGCGACATCGGTTTCCAAAGTCGTCTCCGACAACACTGCTCCCGCCCGCCGCAGCGTCACCCGCGTCTCATACGCGGACGTGCGGGTGAAGAGCATGCGGTTGGTGATCGTGATGCGCTCGCGGGAGATCTTCGTGACGATCCCCTGGTACAGGTATTTCACTTCCTGCGTGAACGGCTTGGGCGTGTGGTCGGCGAAGAGGATCCCGTTACCGCAGAAGTCGCCGTCGTGCGGCGCTTCGTGGTTGTCTCCGCCGTAGCCGAAGAACTCGTTCCCGTAGCGGTCGCGCAGGAGGATCGCTTGGTCGGCGAAGTCCCAGATGAACCCGCCCTGGTAGAGCGGCTCGCGGTAGGCGAGTTCGGTGTACTTGTCGACGGCGCCGAACGAGTTGCCCATCGCGTGCGCGTATTCGCACAGGATGAAGGGTTTATCGCGGTGGGTCTGAAGGAATTCTTCAACCTCAGCGGCGGGGGTGTACATGTGGCTCACCACGTCGGAGGTGTCTGGGTGGCGCGGGTCCCAGTACAGGCCCTCGTACTGCACCGGGCGGTCGTCGAAGGCGTGGAAGAATTCGGTGACCTGGGCGAGGTTCTCCCCTCCGTAGGACTCGTTCCCCGGCGACCACATCACCACGCTGGGGTGGTTCTTATCCCGGTGCACCATGCTCGCCGCGCGGTCCATGAGCGCGGGCAGCCACTCGGGCTTATCCCCCGGCACCGATTCGCTTTCATCCCCGCCCGCGTAGTGGATGCGATCCCACACGCCGTGGGTCTCGAGGTTCATCTCGTCGATGACGTACAGGCCGTACTCGTCGCACAGTTCGTAGAAATAGGTGTTGTTCGGGTAGTGGCTCGTGCGCACGGCGTTGAGCCCGAGGGCCTTCAGGGTGCGGATGTCCGCTTCCGTCTCCTCCCGGGTGATGACGCGCCCCTGCAGGCCGAAGTCGTGCCGGTTCACGCCCTTGAACACGATTCGTTCACCGTTGATCTTCAACAACCCGTCCTCGAGCCGGAACCGCCGGATCCCGACCTTTTGCGGCACGACTTCGGTGAGGTTCTCCCCCTCGTCGTACACCTCGATCCGCAGGTTGTACAGGTGCGGATCCTCCGAGCTCCACAGCCGGGGGTCCTCGACGGCGATCTCGAGCCCTCCCTCGCCGTCGTCGTGGAGTTCCCCCACTCCCTCGAGCACGGCGGTGACCCGGCCGCTCCCGGTGAGGCGGGTCTTCAGTTTCACCGTCGCCCGGGAGAAGTCGTCGCTGAGCGGGGTGGTGACGTGGAGGTCCTCCACGTGCACCGCGGGCATGCGGTTGAGGGTGACGTCTCGGAAGATCCCGGAGAAGCGGAAGAAGTCCTGATCCTCGAGCCAGGATCCGCTCGTCCACTTGAAGACCTGCGCGGCGAGCTTGTTCTCGCCGGGCACGACCGCGCCGGTGAGGTCGAACTCCGAGGGCGTGAAGGAGTCGGTGGCGTAGCCGATGTAGGTGCCGTTCAACCACAGCGCGATCGCGCTCTCGGCGCCGTTGAAGGTGATCGTGAGGCGTTCGCCGGGGGCGAGCGGCTCGTCGTGGGCGAAGGTCGTGATGTAGCTCGCGACGGGGTTGAATCGTTGCGGTATCTCCCCCGGCACGATCTCGTCCACGCCGTCCCACGGGTATTGCGTGTTCGCGTACTGGGGGCGGTCGTAGCCGTGGAGTTGGATGTGGGCCGGGACGGGGATGTCGTCCCATTCGCGGGAGTCGAAGTCGGTGGCTTCGAACCCGGGAACCACACCGGAGAAGTTCTTTGCGTAATGGAACTTCCAGATCCCGTTCAACGAGGTGATGAAGCTGCTGTGCGCGATGTCGGCTTCAGACCAGTCTTTGAAATACCGGTGGCTCGAATGCGCAGGCAGTCGATTCTCTGAGACGAAATCTGGCTCGCTGAGCCGAGACACATCGAAAACCACGTCGTTGCTCCTGTCACTAACTACCCAATAACCCCCGCCACCATAACAACAAAAACAACAGTTCCACTCATGCGCATTTGCGGAAATGTTGCTTTGCACAATGCTACGTGTCGAGCGCCTCGGGCGGGTACGTGATCCGTTCCCCTTCGACGCGGGCGAAGGAGGTGAGCGTGTGCGGCTTCGCGCTCGTCGCAGAGAAGATGTCGCGCACCTTCGCCCCGCGAACGAGCAGGGCGTCGCCGATGAGGGATCGGTGGCACCGCCACGGCACCGCCTCGGCGCACATGATCGCGAGGTCGTTGTGGTGGCCGCGGGCGAGCAGGTCATCGACCGCGGCGTTGTACTCCTCGGTGAGCATGTAGTCGGCGTAGCCCTGGAACGAGGCGTTCCGCCAGGCGCCATTGGGACTGTCTTTGCGGCGGTGGCGCAGGCCGCCGAGTTCTTTCACGTGGCGGTAGGTGATTCGCGCGTCGCGCAGACTTGCGGCGAGAGCGTCGGACCCGAACTGCGGGTTCCTGCGGGATTTGGGAATCGTCCGGACGTCGACGAGGCGCCGCACCCCGTGCGCGTCGAGGATGTCGATGAACTCCTCGATCGGGTGGGTCGAGTGCCCGATGGTGAAAATAGTCGACGGGGTAGCCATACCTCACGGTACAACTACCCCGCCGAGCACGGGCGCCTCAATGGCTGAGGTCAGTGCTTACACCTCACGCGGAACCGTGTGCGGTTCCGGCGCTTCAGCGTCGTACTTCTTGCGGAGGATCGCGCCGAGGTTCTCATCGACGTTCGTCCAGTACTGGAAGAAGCGTTCGCGAATCTCCGCGATGGTGATGGCGTTCGCCTGCCCGAGGAGAGTTTCGTGGAACTCCTCGCGGATCTCGTCGGTGAACACCTCGCGGTACAGGATGCCGGGCTGACCGAAGTCGTCGTCATCCTCGCGCAGGGTGTAGGCCGAACGAACGAGCTCGCCGTCGGCCTCCCAGGTCGCCTCCGCCCCGGCGGCCGGGTCGACGGCCGGCCCACCAGCGGCGCCGAACGAGTTCGGGTGGTAGACCCGCTGCGATGCCGGCGGGAAGTGGTACTGCATGTGACCTTGGTGCATGTAGTTGTGCGCTTCAGAGGCACGCGGCGCGTTCACCGGGAGCTGGTTGAAGTTCGAGCCCACCCGGTAGCGGTGCGCGTCGGGGTAGGAGAACACGCGGGCCATGAGCATCTTATCCGGGGAGATCCCGGTGCCCGGCACGGTGTTGCCCGGGGAGAACGCTGCCTGCTCGATCTCCGCGAAGAAGTTCTCCGGGTTGCGGTTGAGGGTGAAGGTTCCCACCTTGATGCGGGGGTAATCCGCCTTCGGCCAGGTCTTGGTGAGGTCGAAGGGGTTGTACCGGTAGGTCTTCGCGTCCTCGTACGGCATGATCTGCACGTAGACGTCCCACTTGGGGAAGTCGCCCGCGGCGATGGCCTCGAACAGGTCGCGGCGGTGGAAGTCAGCGTCGTCACCGGCGATCTTCGCGGCCTCATCGTTAGAGATCGTCTCCACACCCTGCTGGGAGAGGAAGTGCCACTTCACCCAGAACTGCTCGCCGTCGGCGTTGAACCAGGAGTAGGTGTGCGACCCGTAGCCGTTCATCTCCCGCCAGCTGCGCGGGAGCCCGCGGTTACCCATGAGGTAGGTGACCTGGTGAGCGGATTCGGGCGAGAGGGTCCAGAAGTCCCACTGCATGTCCGCATCGCGCAGGCCGGAGTCGCCCAGGCGTTTCTGGGAGTGGATGAAGTCCGGGAACTTGATGCCGTCCCGGATGAAGAAGGTCGGGGTGTTGTTACCGACCATGTCGAAGTTGCCTTCGGTGGTGTAGAACCGGAGCGAGAATCCCCGGACGTCGCGCCAGGTGTCCGGGGAGCCCTGCTCCCCGGCAACGGTGGAGAAGCGGGCGAGCATTTCGGACTTCGCGCCGGGCTGCAGGAACGCCGCGCGGGTGTACTTCGAAACATCCTCGGTGACTTCGAATTCACCGAATGCTCCCGCGCCCTTGGCGTGCGGGTTCCGCTCGGGCACGCGCTCCCGGTTAAAGGTTGCGAGCTTCTCGACGAGGTACCGGTCGTGCAGGACCGTGGGGCCGTTCGGGCCAACGGTCAGGGAGTGTTCGTCACTCGAAATCGGCGAACCGGTTTGGGTAGTCGTGATCTTTTGTTGCGACAATTTTCTCTTTCTTCTTGTTTCTTGTTCCGATGAATTTACTCAGTCCTGCCGAGCTCCTCCGCC
>CAMXUZ010000167.1 GCA_947251855.1 uncultured Ruaniaceae bacterium | reverse complement strand
TGGCAGACCGGTGGGGTGCCCGCATGGTCATGTACTGGACCTTCGGGATCATGCTGGTCACCTCCGGCATCCTGATGATGCCCAACGGGCACATCGTCATCAACCACGCGGATGGTTCCCAGACCGAGCACCTCTCCTACGTGCTCGGGATCGCCTGGTTCACCTTCCTCATCTTCGTGCTCGGCGCCGCGATGGGGATCGGCAAGGCCGCGGTGTACAAACACATCCCGGAGTATTTCCCCGAGAACGTCGGCTCCGTCGGCGGGCTCGTAGGCATGCTCGGCGGCCTCGGCGGGTTCTTCCTGCCGCCGCTGTTCGCCTACACCAAGGACTGGTCGGGCTTCCCCACCTCGACCTTCTTCGTTATCTTCGTGCTCACTGCGGTATGCGCCGTGTGGATGCACGTGACGATCGTGCGCATGCTCGGCGAGGAGGCTCCAGGCCTGGCTGGCATCATCGAACGCCCCATGAAAGAGGAAGCAGACGCGTAATGGCAACCAAACTTGAGGTCGAAGGCGATTGGATCAAATCCTGGGACCCGGAGGATCCCGAGAAATGGGATTCCCGCCTCGCGTGGAACACCCTCACCGTCACCACGGTGAGCCTCACCCTGTGCTTCGTCGCGTGGTTCCTGCCCAGCGCGATCGTGCCGAAGCTCAACGGCCTCGGCTACGACTTCACCCAGTCCCAGCTGTACTGGATGGCGGCGATGCCCGGGCTCTCCGGCGGCGTGTTGCGGCTGCTGTGGATGGTGCTGCCACCGAAGATCGGTACCCGCAAACTCGTCTTCCTCACCACCCTGCTGCTCCTCCTGCCCGTCGTGGGTTGGGGATTCGAGGTCACCAACCCCGACGTCCCCTACTGGCGGTTGATGGGCCTGGCGATCCTCTCGGGCATCGGGGGTGGGGCGTTCTCCGGGTTCATGCCCTCCACCTCGTACTTCTTCCCCAAGCGCAAGCAGGGGACCGCCCTGGGCATCCAAGCGGGCATCGGAAACTTCGGTGTTTCCCTCGTGCAGCTGCTCACCCCCTGGCTCATCACCTTCGGGATGTTCGGGTTCCTCGGCTCCCAGACGATGGAGTTCGCCGGCCGTAGCGACGTCGTCGTCTGGTACCAGAACTCCGCTCTCGTCTACGTGCCGATCATCATCGTCGTGGCGATCTGGGCCTACATCGCCCTGCGTTCGGTGCCGGTCACGGCGAACATCAAGCAACAGTTCGATATCTTCAAGAACCAGGACACCTGGTGGATGACCGTGCTGTACATCATGACGTTCGGCACCTTCTCGGGCCTCTCCGCCCAGTTCGGCCTGCTGCTGGCGAACCTCTACGGGCAGAATAACGAGAACATCGTCTCCGGAACCGGCTCCTCCGCGCAGATCCTCATCGAGGGCTACGCCGTTCCCGACGTCGTCAGTTACGTCTTCCTCGGCCCGCTCGTCGGCGCGGGTGCGCGCGTGTTATTCGCCCCGCTCACCGACCGGATGGGCGGGGCGATCTGGACGTTCATCTCCGGGATCGGGCTCGTCGGCGCGATCATCTTCACGATCCCCTCCCTCGTGCCGGACTACTCCAGCGCCGAGGCCCTCACCGGCGACTTCAACCGATTCCTGTGGGGGATGCTGCTCATCTTCTTCTTCTCCGGGATCGGCAACGCCTCGACCTTCAAGCAGATGCCGATGATCTTCGAGCCCCGCCAGGCCGGCGGGGTGATCGGATGGACCGCGGCGATCGCCGCGTTCGGGCCGTTCCTGTTCGGGGTGGGCCTGACGATCATGTCCCCGACGACGTTCTACTGGATCGGGGTCGTCTGGGCGGTGCTGTCCATCGCGATCACCTGGGTGCGTTATGCCCGGCCCGGGGCGCCCCGCCCCGGCTAACTCGCGAGGGCGAACTTCGGCGCGACGTCGTTGAGCACCGCCGACTCCACCATCTGCTCGACCTGCTCGGCCGTGCGGTCCAGGCTCAACGCGAGTTCAGCGGTGAGGAGGGCATGGGCCTCCCGCAGCACACCCATCTCCCCGTAGGAGATCCGGCGCTCTTCGTTGCGGCGCGTGAGATCGCGCACGAGCCCCGCGATGGTCGCCACGTCCCCGGAGTTCAGCCGCTGGGTGTAGTCCTTGTACCGGCGGGACCAGATCCGGTTGTGGGTTCCGCTCTCATCCATGAGGACGTCGAAGATTTCGCGCACACCCGCAAGGTCCATCACTCGGCGAATCCCGAGTTCCTCCGCCCGGTCGGTTGGCATGCTCACGGAGATCTCGCCCTCGTGGGTGAGGAGGGTGAGGTATTTCGTCCGCTCGCCCCGGATGGTACGGGTAGCGATCTTCTTGACCGTGGAGGGCCCGTGGTGGGGGTGGATGACGACCTTGCCTTTGGTGAACTGCAACAACTTCCCTTTCGAAAGCGCGACATAATACTACTTATGTCAACCCCGCTCGGGCGGATTTTATTCCCGGAGCGCTCAGTTCGTGTTGAACAACAGGCCGAGGGCGTACGTAGCGGCGGCCGCGCCCCAGCCGATCGCTAGTTGCCGCAGTGCCCGCCGCATGGGTGAGGCCCCGGAAAGCACCCCGACGACCGCGCCCGTGAGCAACAGCGCGGCCCCCACGAGCCCGGCGGCGGTGAATACTGCCGCGAGCCCGGTCAGCCCGAACAGGTACGGGAGCACGGGCACGATCGCCCCGGCCGAGAACAGCAAGAACGAGGAGATCGCCGCGGCAGGAGCAGACCCGATCTCTTCGTGTTCATCCACGTCCTCGGCGGTGAACTCCAATCGCTGGAGGATGTCGGTCGCGTGACCACGGGCCTCTGCCTCACTCATCCCCCGGGCGCGGTAGATGAGCTCGAGTTCGTTCGCGTCGACGTCGAGATCGGCCAACGCGCCCGAGGCCTCCGGGTTCGGGGTCGAGGCGGCAAGAAGCTCGCGTTGGGAACGGATCGAGACGTACTCCCCCGCCCCCATCGACAGCGCGCCAGCGAGCAGTCCCGCGAACCCGGCGAGCAGGATCGTCGAGGTGGCTGCCCCCGAGGCGCCGATCCCCAGCACGAGCGCGAGGTTCGAGACGAGGCCGTCATTCATTCCGAACACGGCGGCCCGCAGGGTGCCGGACATCCGCTGCCGCCCCGCCGCCGCGAGCGCGCGCACCACCTCTTCGTGGATCTGCTCATCGGCCGCCATCGCCTCGGTGGCGAACTCGTCGTCGGAGTACTCCGAGCGTGCTTCCGCCCGCTGGGCGAGGGTGAGCACGAAGACGGAGCCGAATTTCCCGGCGAGGAAGGTGAGCACCCGGGAACCGAGCCGCGGGCGCAGCGGTAGGCCGATGTCGTCCCCGAGCAGCTTCTCCCAGTGGGCCGCGTGGCGATCCTCGGCCTGGGCGAGCTTCAGCAGGATTTCCCGTTCCGCGCCGTCCTTGCGCGCCGCGAGCTCCCGGTACACCGCTGCCTCAGCGCGCTCCTCTGCTAGGTAGCGGCGCCATCGGCGGATCTGGGCCTTGGTCGGCGAGGTTGAAGTGTCCACGTCAGGTGAGTGTGCCAGAGCAAATCCCCCTTGGCCACTTTACGCAAGGCCTGCCTTTCGTTATTCGTTCGGCCGAGGAACAGGAGTTCGCCCCACCGAATTCTATTCTCGCTGACGCCCGCCATTCCGTGTTGCGTCGGGTTGTGCACAGGCGCGGCGCCGTCCACCGCCTCACTCTCCCCACGCCCCCGGGCGCCCGGTGTGCCGCACGCTCATGGGATGGAACGGAAGGTATTCACGTGGCCACGGGTCGCCATCGTGATCGGCGCGGCGCTCATCGCCGGCCTGCTCGGCGGCCGGTGGTGGGTGCACGTCGTGCAGGTACCGACCGTCCCCGTCGCCAGCGACCTCATCGCAC
>CAMXUZ010000166.1 GCA_947251855.1 uncultured Ruaniaceae bacterium | reverse complement strand
CGTAAGCCCGAGCAGTCCGTCAACCTCTTGCTCCTACTGCTTGTGCTTGGGACTCTTTGAGCCAACAAGTGAGGAGAACCTGGTGAACTCGACGCTGGAAGATGTGTCTTACGCCTCGAGCAATAGGGCGAGGCTGGTTCTGCGCGGGCTGGCGCTGACGGGGCTGACCGTGTTTCTCGTGGTGGCGCTCATGGGCGCGTTCGACGAGTCGGCCGAGTCCGTGTCGCCCGATGGAGCCGTGAGGGCGGAATACCACCGTTCGATCCGCCCCGGAAACACCTTCGACATCACGGTGTCGCTAGAGAATGCGAGTTGTGACGGGCTCACTGTTTCACTCGACGGTGAGTACGCGGGGCTTTTTGAGGAGCTGGCAGTCCAGCCCGAGCCGGACTCTGCGACGGCGCTCCCAGGCGGTCGCCTCGCGTGGCGGTTCGAGGGCGACAACCCTGCGTGGGTGAAGATTGCTGGCGAGGCAGCGGACGGGTGGAGCCCACCGGTGACCGGCGCACTCGGCATCGAATGCGGCATGTCGTATGAACTGGACCTGACGACGAGGTGGGTGCCCTAATGGAAATCGTTATTCGGGCAGCGATCGCCTTCTTCATCCTCTGGCTCATCACCCGCGCAGCAGGGCGGGCGACGCTTGGAGAGCTCAGCTCCTTTGACCTGTTGCTGTTCGTCACGATGGGTGACCTCATCCAACAGGGGATCACGATGAACGACACCTCGCTCGTCGGGGGCGTCCTTGCCGTCGGCACGATCGCCGTGCTGTCTGTTGCGATGGGTTATGCGGGCGCGAGGTGGCCAAAGTTCGGGCGACTCGTCGACGGCAAGCCGATCATCGTCGTCCACAATGGCAAAATCGACCGGCGCGCGCTCCGGCGTGAACAAGTGAGTACCGATGAGCTCGCTGCGATGGCACGCCAGAGCCAGTTCGAGTCCTTCGACGATATCCGCCTGGCCATACTGGAAGCGGACGGAAGGATCTCCTTCTTTCCGAAGGAGAAATGACGAAGCCCGGGACGCATTGCCCGGCCTCCGCCGTCTGCTCGCCGAGTGGCCGCTATGCGGAGGGCTTGCGGGTCTCGGCAGAAATGAACCATGCCTGCTGTTCGAGGCTGGCGATGTACTCGTGGAGGAGATCGGCCGTGGTGGGATCCGCCTCGTCGATCGGGTCGTGCACCTCGCGCATCGTGCGCACGACCTGCTCGATCGCCTTGACAATGAGATCGATCGCGTCGTGGGTGTAGATCTCGCCGGGTTCGAACTCGGCGAGGCTCGTGGCATCGGCAACGGTTTCCACGCGGCCATCGACGGTGGCGTGCAATGCACGCATCCGTTCGGCGAGGGTGTCCGCGCCTTCGCGTGCGATGCCGACGACCTCATCGAGGTTGAGGTGCAGATCGCGGAAGTTCGGCCCCACGAGGTTCCAGTGGGCCTGCTTCCCCACGAGTTGCAGGTTGATCATGTCAACCACGACGCGTTGCAAACCATCGCGGAGTTCCGTGGGGGCGACGAATCCCGACTCGGCGCCTTCCAGCGCGGTCTTCTCTACGTCTGCGGGAATCTTCGTGTCAGTCATGTGTTCCTCCTTCTGAGAGCTGGTGTGGGAAGTTACCGGGGCGGCGCGGTCTACGGGGTGGGCTCGCCGCCGTTGACGTGGATCGTGGAGCCCACGACGTACGAGGCTTCGTCGGTTGCCAGGAAGACGTAGGCGGGAGCGAGCTCGGCGGGCTGGCCGGCACGGCCGAGCCAGGTGTCTTTGCCGAAGTTCGGGAGTTTCTCCGGGAACTGGCCGCGCGAGGGCTGCAGCGGGGTCCAGATCGGTCCGGGAGCCACCGCGTTCACCCGGATCCCCTTCTCCGCGACCTGGGCGGCGAGCCCCTTGGTGAAGTTGTTGATCGCCGCCTTGGTGGAGGCGTAATCGATGAGCTGCGGGGAAGGCTGATAGGCCTGGATCGAGGTGGTGTTGATGATTGCGCTGCCACGCTCCATGATCTTCACGGCGTTGCGGCACAGAGTGAACATCGCGAGGATGTTCGTCTCGAACGTGTGCCGGACCTGTTCGTCGGTGAGTTCAGCGATGTCGTCGATGGCGATCTGGCGGCCCGCGTTGTTGACGAGGATGTCGAGCCCGCCCATGGCGTCCGCGGCGTCGTTGATCAAAGAATCGCGATAGTCGTGATCTTGCAGGTCGCCGGGGAAGTGGTGCACTTGCACGCCCGCATCGTCGAGAAGGTTCGCGACGTGATCGGCGTCGGGCTTCTCGCTGGGAAGGTGCGCAAGCGATACGGTGGCGCCTTCGCGGGCGAACGCGATCGCGACGGCAGCGCCGATTCCCGAATCGCCGCCGGTGATGAGGGCACGTTTGCCGCTGAGGCGGTCGCGGCCCTCGTAGGACTTCTCTCCGTGATCGGCCTCCGGGATGAGATCTTTATCCAGGCCGGGCTCTTCCTGCTCCTGCTCAGGCGGGGAGATATCGGGTTGGGCGGTTACCGGGTCCGTCATGGCTACTCCAACTAGGGTGCGCGTCTTGCGGACTTCCCACATTTGCACTGCGGGCAGCGAGGGGCAACGGGTGTACATTTGCGGCGTCGTCGGCTAGTTTGCTGCCCCTTACTCCTCTATGGGCCGCGCGTGTACGATCGATCCCGGACCGAATAGTTTCTAAGGGAGTACCTCATGTGTCGACGGATCACCTGCCCCGCCTGCCACAAGCCCACCTGGGAAGGGTGCGGCGACCACGTGGAGGAGGCGCTCGCTGAGGTGGCGCCTGAGGATAGGTGCGCCTGCCCGCGGTAGACGCCGAGAAACTCCTATCTCTTGGGGTTGAGTAGGGAGATGGGCATGCGCTCAAGGAGTGCCACATGCTTCGCGAGATACGCGGGGCGCCCGTCGTAGGAGACGACCAGGGTGAGGACGATTCGCGGTGAGTCGGCATCGACTGGAATAGCATCTCGGGTCTGGTTCGAGTACGGTCCCACCTGTATGGATTCGTAAACGCATTCGGAAGAGAAGCCTTCTCCCAGCGCGTGTAGCAAGGAAGAGTCGTCCGCTACTGCCGCTGATGCAACGTCGACCGGCGCCAGTTCGATGGAATCGCACACGATTGTGTCGCCGTCATAGATTCGGGTGGCCCACATAGTCAGCGGCGTGTTGCTGGGTACTTGGAGCTTGGATGCCCCCCAACGTGTGGCGGGCACCTCTTGCTTGTGCAAAACCTGGAGTTCCCCGCATTGCCCAATATTAAACAATTGCTCCAAAGTGGGGATCGAGGAGGCTTGCTGTTCCGATGAGTCGACCACGTGCCGCCGCCGCCCCGGACCCCGTGCAAGGAGTCCGTCCTCTTCGAGGAGGGCGAGTGCTGTGCGCACCGTCGTGCGGCTGACTCCGAGGAGGTTTGTCAGCGCCGTTTCCGTTGGTATCTCGCCCTTTAGGGAGTCTGAGTCCGAATGGATCGCCTTGTAGATTTGATCGTAAACCTGCACCGCCAACGGGCGTGGGTCGCGCAGGCGCTGGAGGGCATCGGACATTTCTGAGGGCCTTTCTTCTGGGGTAGTCACTAAATCTAACCGTATTGTGTGAAAGTAGACAAAGCCTGTTATGCTCCATTTCATGATGGACAGCAACGAAGCGCGAGCACCGGCAATCCGCGTTGTCGGTGGCGTCACTCTCGACGCCATTATCCGGCCCGATGGTACGCCACTGGTCGGTCTCCTAGGTGGAAACGCACTGTGGGCATCCGCGGGAAGTGTCGCGGCTGGAGGCGCTCCGGCGATCCACGGAGTTGTTGGCCAGGAGTATCCAGCCGAAGCGCTTGCGGCTATCGAGGCCGCCGGGGTCGATATCACTAATATCGCCCGCCGCCAGGGCCCCACCGCGCGGGTCACTTTCTCGTATAGCGCGGACGGTGCCAGAGAGCAACCGGCGAACCGCGAGCGGGTCGCCGAGCTCGAGGCCCGCGTGCGCGGGGAATTCCTTGACACTACTCGGGACGAAAAGATCCGCTTCGCGGCGCTGCCCGACGCGGGCAGTCTCAACGTCGATGTGGACAACAGCAATTGGCATCTCGGCCTGCTGCCCGTGCGGAGGTTCGCAGAGCTCGTCGACGCACTCGAAGGTGCCGACTACCTCCAGGCCGACTGCCCGGCCCGCTTCGAGATGTCACCGCTCAAGTTCTCGGAGTTGGAGCCAGCGTTTTCTGCTTTGGACGTGTTCCTCCCGAGCACCTCGGACTTCGACGTCATGGCTCCCGGCGAGGATCCGCTAGTAATAACACGCAAGCTGCACGAGGCAGGAGCGGAGGTGATTGTGCTCAAGTGCGGCGCCGATGGTGCTGTTCTTTCCGAGAAGGGGAGCATGTGGCACCTTCCTGCGTGGACACACACGGGCGGTGGCGATCCGACCGGGGCGGGAGACGTCTTCTGCGGAGCATTCGCCTGCGCAGTTCTGCGGGGAGACAGCCTCGTGCGCGCCGCTGCCTTCGCGAGCGCGTACGCCTCTTTGGCACTTGAAACCAACTATCCCCTCGATGTTGCCGTTCACGGTGGGGGCCGTGTTGATCAACGGGCGGCAGTGATTGAAAAGGACGTGAAGAAGTTATGAGAAGACGAACGATCGGGATTCTCGGAAATGCTGCCCGCGCGGGGGTGATCCTTCCTGCGTACGTTACGGATGCCGCCGTCGCCGTCGGCCAGGAGGTCGCGCGGGCCGGCCACGTACTCCTCTCCGGTGGCACCGGGGGGACGATGGAAGCGGCATGCCAAGGGGCGCAACAAGCCGGCGGTTTGACGGTCGGCTTTCTTCCGCAAGGGGACTTCGAGTTCGCCAACCCCTACGTTGATCTCGTGTTCCCCACCGGCCTGGGAACCGTTCGAAATTTCCTCACCGCGCGCTGTGCCGACGCGGTCGTAGTAGTGGGCGGCGGGGTGGGGACACTTAACGAGATCACCATCGCGTACGACGCCGGCGTTCCCATCGTGATCGTCAACGACACGGGCGGGTGGTCCGAGCGGCTCGGAAGCATCCTTATTGAAGGAAAGTGGCTCGATGAGCGCAGAGTCACAGAAGTTACCTTCGCGGCAACGGCGGCCGAGGCTGTCGCGATCGCGGAAGCACGGTTTGGCCAACGCCGACAGGACGGCCTCACCGCAATGATCGGCGCAGCCGGCGAATAACCGATAAGAAACACGACCCAAAGGAGAGTCATGAAAAACAACCGTGAGAAGATCTCGACCTCAATTGCCGCACTTGCGGCCGCGAGTCTAATGGCGCTGAGCGCATGCTCCTCCGGCGACGGCGGGGCACAAGCGGACGGCGGGGGAGAGGGCTTCGGTGAGCTCACCCTGCAGCTCTCGTTCATCAAGAATGCGCAGAACGCCGGAGAGTACGTCGCTGACGACAAGGGCTATTACACCGACGAAGGGATCACTTCGGTCAACATGATTTCGGGACCCACAGCCGTGGAAGCGTCTGTGGCGACCAAGAAGGCGGACGTCGGATACTCTACCACCCTCGGTACTGCCTCAGTTATCGAGGAAGAGGACATGCCCCTGACCATCATCGGCGCGACCTACAAGGCGAACGCTTTCACGGTGATGTCGATGGAAGGGGACAACTCGATCCGCACCCCCGAAGATCTCAAGGGCAAGCGGATCGGGGTGACTGCCGGTACTGCGGAAATCATCATGGAGGCATTCCTCGCTGCCAACGGGATGGAGGCTGACGACATCACCTTCGTCCCCGCAGAAGGCAGCCCCGCCCTCCTGACCGAAGGAGAGGTGGACGGATACTTCGCCTTGGCCACGAACGAGCTGCTGACTCTTGAGCTCGCCGGGGAGGACGTCGTCTCCCTGCCCCTGTACGAAAACGGCCTGCCCCTGACGGGAACTGTGTTCGCCGTGCACACGGAGGAACTGGAGCAGAACCGCGAGATGTACAAGGCATTCCTGCGCGCGGAGATCGCCGGCTGGGCCGATGAGGTGAACGATCCCGCACTCGGTGTCGACCTGGCGCTGAACAAGTACGGTGCGGATCTTGGTCTCGATGAGGAGAAGGAACACGAACAGGGCAAGGTGCAGATCGACTACATCTACCCTGAAGGCTCCGAAGATGAAGGTCTCTTCCGGCTCTCTGACGAAGAGATCACCGCGAACACTGAGGCCCTGAAAAATGCCGACATCACCCTCGATGGCGACACGCTGTATGACATGTCGCTCCTCGACGAGATCTACGAGGAGAACCCGGAACTGCTCAAGGTGAGGGGATGACACGTGACCGAAGAGGGAATCTATCTCAAGGGCCTGAGCAAGGTATTCGGGCGCGGAGACTCGGCTGTCACGGCGCTGGACAACGTGAGCCTGGAAACCGCCAACGGGGAGTTTCTCTCCCTGCTCGGCCCGTCAGGCTGCGGTAAATCAACCGTCCTGCGCATCATAGCCGGACTTGATGAGCCCACCTCGGGCGGGGTCCGGGTGAACGGGCAGGACCCGGACAAGATGCGGGCCGATGGAAATGTGGGGATCGCGTTCCAAGACTCGGCGCTCATGCCATGGCGTTCGGTGAGTAGAAATATTCGCCTTCCGCTGGAGGTCGCAGGTATCAAACCTGCGCCGGGACTTGTCCCCTCCCTGATCGATCTCGTGGGGCTGCAAGGGTTTGAGAACTCGAAGCCGTCGCAGCTCTCTGGCGGGATGCGCCAGCGAGTGTCGATCGCTCGCTCTCTCGTGGTGGAGCCGGAGGTCCTGCTCCTCGACGAGCCGTTCGGAGCGTTAGACGATATGACTCGACAGCGCATGAACCTCGAGCTGCAACGGATCTGGATGAACCGTCCAATCACTACGTTGATGGTGACCCATGGGATCAGTGAGGCGATCTTCCTTTCTGACAAGGTGGCCGTAATGTCTGCCCGGCCTGGACGGGTCAAAGAGGTCATGGAGATCGACCTGCCCAGACCTCGTACGCCGGAGATCATGCGCAGCAAAGAATTCAACACTTACATGGACCACGCATCCGACCTGCTGTTCGGCAAGGGGGAGAGCATGACGGCAAGCCCCACGGAGACGGCATCATGACTGCGGTAGCGCTGGGAAGTAGGAAGAAACATGGCAAGGTGTGGGTCGGCCTCATCGGCACGGCCGCGATCTTTGCCGCGTGGACCCTGCTCTCGCTGACGATATTTGCCCAAAGCGGCACACTCCCGACGCCGCTGCAGGTGATTGTGCGCCTCGCATCGGACGGCCTTGGGTTCTATTGGCCAAACGCCCTCATCACCGTACGGGAAGCTCTCCTCGGGTACTTCTGGGGCGTCCTTTGTGCCATCCTGCTCGGCGCACTGGTAAGCATCTTCCCGCGCGCGGAACGCCCAATCATGCAATTCGGCGTGGTCACCTACTGTGTGCCCATCGTCGCGATCGGACCGGTGATCTACCTCATCGTGGGGGCGCCGGGTCTCGGGCAGCCCTCCATGACCGCAATCGTCCTCGCAGGACTAGCGGTGTTTTTCACAACTTTGATGAACACGATCCTCGGCTTTAAGTCAGCTGACCAAGGCGCCCTCGACCTCGTGGCAGCCTACGGCGGCAGTGCATGGCTGCAGTTTGTCAAGGTGCGGGTGCCAGCAGCGTTGCCCGCGATCATCGGCGGTCTCAAGATCGCGGCGCCGTCCGCCCTGCTCGGGGCGATTCTGGGTGAGTACGTGGGCGGTGTAGATCGGGGTTTGGGACCGGCGATGGTCAACGCCCAACAACACATGGACGCCCAGCGCACGTGGGCCATCGCGGTGGTCTGCGCAATCATCGCCGGGGCCGGGTTCGCTCTACTGAGCCTCGTCGAACTCACCGTCAAGCGGTATCATGGCGGGGCTTTGGCTGTGGGCAAACTAGACGAACCCGGGGAGAGGCAGCCCTGGTGGAAAGGCGTGTCAGTCGCTCTCGCCTCGATTATCGGGCTGATCGTGTTGTGGGCGCTGGCACTCAAGGCTTTCCGGGTCTCGCCCTATGCGGGTAAGAGCCCGATCGCCGTGGCCGAGTACCTGTTTGATTCCGACAGCGGCGGCGAACGCAGAAGCGTGCTGTTCGGTGACGTGCTGCAAACGCTCATGGATGCCGGTATCGGTTTCGGCGCGGGCCTCGCTGCTGCGGCGATTCTTGCCTGCGTCTTTGTGCTCGTGCCTGCGATCAGCCACGCGTTCATGCCCCTAGTGATGCTCGTGCGCACCGTCCCCCTGATTGCCCTCGCACCGGTGATCATCCTTGTATTCGGGCGCGGAACAGCAACTCTAGCCATGATGGGCGGAGTGATCGTGTTCTTCCCCGCGTTGGTGAACCTCACTCTGGGCCTCAACGCCGCCCCCAAGGCGCTCGTCGACCTCGTGCGCGTATACGGAGGAAGCGACACGACGATCCTGTTTAAGGTCCGCATCGCTTCCTGCTTGCCCGCACTGTTCGCCTCGATCCGGGTCGCGCTGCCCGGCGCGATCGCCGGGGCACTCCTTGCCGAATGGCTCGCCACCGGAAGCGGGGTAGGGGACAGCCTTATCTCGGCGATCGGACGCGCCAACAACTCGGCCGTATGGGCCAACGTCGCAGCGATCAGTGGCACTTCCCTGGTTCTCTACTTTATAGCGGTCGGGCTGGAGCGGACCGTCATCCGTTTACGTAACGGCTAAAATCAGCGGCCTTGCGCCACGGTGTTTTCAAAAAGAAAAGGGATCAATTGGTACACGACGTTTTGCAAAAGATCGACCACACCCTGCTTCGCCCCGATGTGACTGTCGATGAGGTAGGTAGGTTCGTGGAAGAGGGCCTGAACCTAGGAGTGCTTTCCATCTGCATCGCTCCCAGCATGGTGGCACCGATCGTCTCACGCTACCCGGAAGCCCGGATCACTGCGGTATGTGGATTTCCCAGTGGGCAGCACCTGCCGGCGGTGAAGGCCGCCGAGGCGGCTTTCCTCGCCGAGCAGGGAGCATCCGAGATCGACATGGTCATCTCCTTGACCGCCGCGATCGAACACCGATTCTGCGATATCGAGCGCGAGGTGCGGCTGATCCGGGACGAGGTTCCGGGCGTGACGTTGAAGACAATCATGGAATCGGCAGTGTTAGACGATGCCGCGCTCACAAATGCCTGCAGCGCTGCGGTTGCTGGGGGAGCGGACTACGTGAAGACTTCAACTGGATTCCACCCTGCGGGCGGTGCGACGCTCCACGCCGTACGCATCATGGCGGAAGCCGTCGCAGGCAGGGCGAAGGTGAAGGCTTCGGGTGGGATCCGAAACCTGCGCCAGGCTCAGGAGTTGCTGGCAGCTGGTGCCGACCGACTGGGTGTATCCCGTACCCGAGATCTACTTGCTGGGGCAGAACTCGCCACCGCCGGGTATTAGCGCCCGGGGGCGGGATGGAAAATCCTAGCGGCAAAAGGCCCCGATAGAGGCGAGAGAGATCGTTCTTGGAGAAGTATCGGCGCCATCGGCGAGGTGACGGCCGTATCCAGCCAGAGCACTAGTTTTTCTAGGGGAATACCTTGCGTGCTGATGGACCGCCTGCCGCGGTAAATCCCTTACTACTCGGCGAGATCTTCCACTCGGGGGCCGGGGGCGTTAGCGTGAAGCATGCGACCCCTGAAGTACTCCATCAACGTTACGTTGGATGGCTGAGTTGACCACCGCGAACCCGTAGC
>CAMXUZ010000165.1 GCA_947251855.1 uncultured Ruaniaceae bacterium | reverse complement strand
GCAGCCTTGTCCAGGCCCTGGTCGCTGATCTCTTCACCCTTATCGCTATTCATGGCGTCCTTGGCTTTGTTTGTCAGATCGTCCAGTCCCATGCTGTCTCCTTTCATCGGAAAAGGTTCGAATCGAACCTCTTGACGCCATTCACCTTGCCACTGTTCCCGGCGTGACGACACCGGTGGCTCTCATTTCTCAGGCAATGCACATTTAGTGTTTTCCTGAGGTCAACCTGTCAGCGGGTCAGGGGCACGAGGAACGCCAGCCCGACCAGCAGACCGGCGAACAGCAGACACGTCGTGATGTCGACGGTCTTCGATCGGTTCACCCAGACTTCCGTCCACGGCGGCGGCATCGCACGGAATCCGGCGAGACCGGCGGGGACGACCGCCAGGACGACAGCACCGAGGCGGAAGTCGATGACGGAGCACGCCGCGGCGGCGGCGACGCCCAGAAGACAGCCGAGCAGCACCCAATCACGCCTGGTGGGGTGCGCGTATCGCCGTTTCCAGTAGATCCATCGCTTCGCGATCGGGCCTCTCCCCCGCCGTGCATGGCGGGGGTGAGGGCGCTTCATCTCAGTGGAAGAAATGGCGGCTCCCGGTCAGGTACATCGTGATGCCTGCCGCCTCCGCGGCCGCGATGACCTCATCGTCTCGGATCGATCCGCCCGGCTGCACCACTGCGGTGACCCCGGCGTCGATGAGGATCTGCAGACCGTCGGGGAACGGGAAGAAGGCGTCCGAGGAGGCGACCGCACCGGCGGCGCGTTCGGCTCCGGCACGTTCGACGGCGAGTTTGGCCGAGTCGACGCGGTTGACCTGGCCCATGCCCACGCCCACCGAGGCGCCGCCCTTGGCGAGCAGGATCGCGTTGGACTTCACAGCCCGTCCGGCCTTCCACGCGAAGTCGAGGTCGGCAAGGACTTCGGGGGAAGCTGCCGGACCGGCGGCCAGGGTCCAGTTCTCAGGCGAGTCCCCTTCGGCCTGGAACGCGTCGCGGTCCTGGACGAGGAACCCACCGCTGATCGGCTTGATCTCGGCGGCGGGCACATCGATGTCACCGAGTTCGAGCAGTCGCAGGTTCTTCTTCGTTGTGAGGATCTCGAGTGCCTCGGCGCTGAACGACGGAGCGGCCAGGCATTCCGTGAAGATCGGCTTGATCGAGGCGGCAAGCTCGGCATCTACCTCACGGTTCGTGGCGATGACTCCGCCGTAGGCCGACAGCGGATCGCATTCGTGGGCGGACTTGTGGGCTGCGGCCACGGTTTCACCGACGGCGATTCCGCAGGGGTTCGCGTGCTTGATGATGGCCACGGCCGGCTGATCGAAGTCGAACGCTGCGCGGATCGCGGCATCGGTGTCCGTGTAGTTGTTATAAGACATCGCCTTGCCGTTGAGCAGCTTCGCACCGGCGATCCCAGCGGTCCCGTCGGAGTACACTGCAGCAGCCTGGTGCGGGTTCTCTCCGTAGCGCAGGTCGGTGATCTTCTCGCCGGTGAGACCGGCGAATGCGGCCTTCTCTTCAGTGGCGAGTTCCGCGGCGAACCAGGAGGCGACCGCCGAGTCGTAGGCCGCAGTGTGCGCGAAGGCGCGGGCGGCGAAGCTGCGACGGGCGTCGAGGTCGAAGCCGTCTCCGGCGGCTGCGTCGAGCACTGCCGAGTAGTCTGCCGGATCGGTCACGACGGTGACTGTGGGGTGGTTCTTCGCCGCCGCACGCACCATCGAGGGTCCACCGATGTCGATCTGCTCGATGCACTCATCCGCGTCGGCGCCCGAGGCCACCGTGTCGGTGAACGGGTAGAGATTCACCACGACGAGGTCGAACGCCGCTACCTCGAGATCGGTGAGTTCCGCGACGTGCGATTCTTTACGGCGGTCAGCAAGGATTCCTGCGTGGATCCGGGGGTGGAGCGTCTTCACCCGCCCCTCCAAGCATTCGGGGAAGCCGGTCACGGCCTCCACCCCGGTCACCGGTACTCCCGCCTCCGTTATCCGTGCGGCGGTGGAACCGGTGGAAACGATCTCCACGCCACTGGCATGCAGGGCGGTCACGAGCTCGACGAGGCCGGTCTTGTCGTAGACGGAGACGAGCGCGCGGCGCACGGGCTGGCGGTCAGACATGAAAATACTCCAGGTCGATGATGCGCAATTCGCGGGAGAGACCCGCGGCCCAGGCGATCGGCGCGCATCTGGAAATTCTCAGGCGGGCCGCTCCCAAGTGGTGCTCCACTTCAACGCCAGTCGCGGCCACGACCCACTGTATCAGCGCCCCTGGTCCCTACCGGCTACCAGGTTTCGAAGCGACACGCGAATTCGACTTACCCCCACGACGTGGGACATCATACGTCTTACGTATCATCGGCGATTGCGGAGTGATAATGTCTCAACCTTTCAAAGTCGCTGCGGCGAGCACGGTGCTCGTTCTGGCGGGGGCAGCCCTGAGCGCGCCCGCCTCTGCGGCCCCGCCCACGGGCGCGTGGGATATCGATCCGACCCTCGAGGCGAACTACGAGCCGCAACGGCTCGCCACTAATGGGGAGGACGGTTTCGACTGCTATCGCATTCCCGCTCTCACCACGGCGAATGATGGCACGGTGCTTGCCTCCTGGGATGGACGTCCCGACAGCTGCGCAGATGCACCGAACCCCAACTCGATCGTGCTGCGTACCAGCGGCGACGACGGCGAGACCTGGTCCGAGCCTGAGGTGATTGCCGAAGGAATTCCAGGCGAAGAGAAAGTTGGCTACTCCGACCCATCCTTCGTCGTCGACCGGGAGACCGGCGAGATCTTCAACTTCTTCGTCAAGTCCTACGATTGGGCGTGGCATCAGAGCGGGAACAACCCGCCGGGTAACGAACGACAGGTGATGCACGCCGTCTACATCTCCTCCACGGACAACGGGAAAACGTGGTCGGAACCCGTCGAGGTCACCGAGGCGTTGGACCCAGGTGGGGAGGGAGAGGTCTTCAACGCCCGCTTCGCGGCGTCCGGTGAGGGCATCCAGCTCCAGTACGGCGAGAACGCGGGCCGACTCATTCAGCAATACACCGTCCGAGACATCACCAAAGATGGCGGCATGTACGCGGTGTCCCTCTACTCTGACGACCACGGTGAAACCTGGCAAGCAGGCGAGCCGGTCGGCCCGGGGATGGACGAGAACAAGGTCGTCGAACTCTCCGACGGCCGCGTGATGTTGAACTCCCGCTCGTCCGTGGGTGGGGGCATGCGCTGGGTCGCATATTCCGACGACGGCGGTGAGACCTACTCCGAACCCGTGCGCGAGGAACAGTTGCCGGACCCGGCGAACAACGCCTCGATCATCCGCGCCTACCCCTCGGCTCCTCAGGGCAGCGCCGAGGCGAAGGTGCTGCTGTTCTCCAACGCAGCCACGACGTCCGGACGGAACAATGGAACGATCACCGTCTCCTTCGACGATGGCGAGACCTGGAGCGATCGGAAGGTTTTCGCTCCCGGCGCGATGTCGTATTCCACTCTGACAACGCTCGCGGATGGCTCGGTCGGGCTGCTTTTCGAGCCCGGCGGGTCAAACATCGAATTTGCGAAGTTCACGTGGGCGTGGCTGGAGGCGTCCGGTACCGTCATCACCGCGGGCGAGGAGCCCCTCAACCGGGGCGAGGGAACCGTCTCGGTGACGATCGCCCGTCATGGCTTCGACGGCGAAACTCCCGCCGGAGAGCTCCAACTCACCAGCGGTGCGGGGCTGGCCAGCGAGCCCGTGGCTGTCCCAGCGATCCCTGCTGGGGAGTCGAGAACTGTTGAGGTTCCCGTAACGATCGGAGAGCACGTCGACCCGGGTACGCTTTCCGTCACCGCCGAATACGCGGCCGGGCCCGTAGCCTCTTCAGAGAACTTGGAACTACCGGTCGAACTTCGCGAGGGGGAATTCCCCTCCGCCGCGCTCCCGCAGTCGGAGTTTGAGACCACCGACGCCTCCACCCCCCAGCCCGGGGAAGGACCGGAGAACATGTTCGACGGCGATCCCGAAACGCTCTACCACACGGCATATGACGAAACGGTGGTTCCCGGCGGGTTCACGGTGGACCTCGGGGCAGAGCACGACCTTGCGTACGTCTCCTTGACGCCACGTCCAGACGGCGCAAACGGCACCATCGGCGAGTACCGGATCCTCACGGGAAATGATCCCGAGGCGCTCACCGAGCAGGCCTCTGGCACCTGGCCGGCCGATTCCTCGGTGAGGAACGTCTACCTCGATGGCGCGCCCGGCCGGTACGTTCAGGTCGAGGCGCTCAGCAGTTACGGGGACACCCCAGACAAGTGGATCTCGGTAGCCGAATTCAACGCCCGAGCAGTTGGCGTGGAACCGCAGGAGGAACTCCTCGACATCGGCTTCGAATTGGCGGATGAACCTCAACGCTCCTATGCCGTCGGCGATTCCATCCCGGTCGACATCACCGTCGCCAACCCCACCAGCGAGACACTCGACGCTGTTCCTCGCGAGGGAGACTGGGAAGGGCTCTTCCCCGGCTGCCGCTACGTGGCCATGGCTCCCGGCTTTGAGTACACCTGCTCTGCTACCTATCACGTTTCAGAGTCCGACCTTGATCGCGGGTACGTCGACCTCGTCCAAACCTGGGCAGTCGACGACCTCAACACCGCGCAAAACCCAGCGACGGATCCGATCCAGGAGTTCACGGTAGAGGGCCCGCGCGTGAATCTCGGTATTCACGCAGAAAACGTCGGCGCCTCAGATCTTCCGGACGAAATCGGGGTCGGCACCGAGATTGCGTACACGTTCGAATTCACGAACACCACGAACGCGACGGTCGCAATGGTTCCACTTGAGGGAGACTTCGCGGGGTTCCACATCGATGAGACCCCGAACTGCCGGTATGGAGAACTCACTCCATCAACAGACCCGCGCACCTGCACGACCGCGGTGTA
>CAMXUZ010000164.1 GCA_947251855.1 uncultured Ruaniaceae bacterium | reverse complement strand
TAGACGGCGCCGATGATATCGCTGCGGTAGACGATGGGCGCCGCGGCGGGGCTGCGGCGGGTGGGAAGGAGAAGAACGTGGCAGGCTTAGAACATGCCCCCTAAGAAGAAGACCCTCAACATCGACGCGATGACACTCGCGCCCGTGACCCTCCTGAAAGGGTCCGAGGGGTATTTCGTCGACGCGGCGACGGATAAACTCCGCGAACTCGCCCTCCAGCGGGATCCGGATGTGGAGATCATCTGGGTCGATGCCTCGGTGTACGAACCGAACATGCTGCACGTGTGGACGAGCCCGTCCCTGTTCGACGAACGCCGCCACATCGTCGTCGATGCGCTGGAGGCGACGAACGACGCGTTCCTCGCGGACATGATCGACTACGTCGAGGCCGTCACCGGCGACCCGGACACGACGATCGTCCTCCGCCACCAGAAGGGCACCCGCGGCAAGAAACTCCTCGACCTCGTCGCGAAACGCAAATTCCCCGTCGTCGCCTGTGACCCCCTCACCCGGGAGACCGACAAGGTCGATTTCGCCGCCGGCCTGTTCCGCCGCGCCCGGCGAGACGCCTCTCCCGACGCGGTGCGTGCGCTGGTGGAGGCGACGGGCAGCGACCTGCGCGAACTCGCCTCCGCCTGCAAGCAACTCCTTGCCGACACCACCGGGCGGATCACCCCCGACGTCGTGGACACCTACTACGGCGGGCGGGTGGAGACCACCGGTTTCAAGGTCGCCGACGCGGCGGTCGCGGGTAACGCGACGACGGCGGTGACCCTCCTGCGGCACGCCCTTGCCACCGGGGTCGATCCCGTGCCCATCGTCGCGGTGCTCGCCTCCAAACTGCGCACGATGGCGCTGGTGTCGGCCAACCACGCACCGAAATTGCCGCCGTGGCAGATGGATCGGGCGCGGCGGGAGCTGCGCGGCTGGTCACCGAGCGGCCTGGCGGAGGCGATCCTCGCCGTCGCCGACGCGGATGCGGCCGTCAAGGGAGAGTCCCGGGAGCCAGAATTCGCCGTCGAACGCGCCGTCCTCATGATCGCCGGCGCGCGCGGGCACTAAGGAAAGGGAAAGACGACATGATCCAATTCGGCTACAAGGCATCCTCCGAACAATTCGCGCCCCGCGAACTCCTGCGCTACACCCAGGAAGCTGAGGCGGCCGGTTTCGATTCGGTGTTCTTCTCCGACCACCTGCAACCCTGGCGCCACCACGGCGGCCACGCCCCCGCCGCGTTACCGTGGCTCGGGGCCGCGGCCGCGAGCACCGAGCGGATCACCATCGGTACCGGGGTACTCACCCCGACCCTGCGCTACCACCCGGCCCTCATCGCCCAAGCATTCGCCACCCTCGGCTGCCTCGCCCCGGGCCGGATCATCCTCGGGGTCGGCACGGGGGAGTCGATGAACGAAACGCCCCTCGGGATCGACTGGCCCGCCGGGAAGGAACGCCGCGCACGCCTGCGGGAGGCGGTCGCGCTCATCCGCCAACTGTGGACCGAGGAGCGGGTGACGTTCGAGGGAGACTTCTACCAGACCCAGATGGCCACGATCTACGACCTTCCCGAAGAGCAGGTGCCCATCTACGTCGCCGCCTCCGGGCCGATCGCCACCCGGCTCGCCGGTGAGATCGGCGATGGGTTCATCACCACGAGCGGTAAGGGGGAGGAACTCTACACCGACCGGCTCCTGCCGGCGCTCGGGGAGGGGGCTGCGAAGTCCGCGCGTCGCCCCGCCGAACTCGACATGGTGATGGAAGTGAAGGTGTCCTTCGATTCCGACCTCGATCACGCCCGGGAGGTGACCAAGTTCTGGGGCGCCCTCGCGCTGTCGCCGGAGGAGAAAGTCGGGGTGTGGGACCCGGTCGAAATGGAACGGCTCGCCGACGCGCTGCCCGTGGAGCGCACCGTCACACGCTGGATCGTTTCCGATGACCCGCAGGAGCACGCCGAGCAGATCTGGAAGTACGTCGAGATGGGCTTCACCCACTTGGTGTTCCATGATCCCGATCCCGATCAGTCCCGATTCATCTCCACCTACCGGGACCAGGTGCTTCCGCTGCTCTGGGAGCGAGCGGGGCGCGGCTAGTTCCCTCCACGCGCGGAATGTGAGACGAACCCGGCGCGCAATTGACGTACGCGACCTTCGTGCACAACAGTTAGTTCGGGGCGGGCCGACTTCCCCCGCCGCAGTTGAGGGGGAGGTGAGCGCGCCCGCCCGCACTGATCTACATTGAGAGGATCCCTTGTGGTCAACCGCAAGTCCCTATGGCTCATCACCGTTGCGGTACTCATTCTTTCCGCCTTCGTCGTGCCCTACACCCTGCTTGCCGGGGTCGATGCCTGGTACGGCAGTTTTCTGTTCTGGACCCTCGTGACGATGCTGGTCATCGCGATCAACGCCGTCGTCAGCGCTTCCTGGAGGGACTAGGGTGAGTACTTCTTGGATCTGGATCGGCATCGCCATCTACGTCGTCATCGCCGGGGCCACCGCGATCCTGTCCCGCCACGATAGCCAGGGCACGATGAGCGGTTACTTCCTCGGTAATCGGAAAATGGGCGGCTTCGTATCCGCGATGAGTTACAGCGCGACGACGTATAGCGCGTTCATGCTCATCGGGCTCGCCGGCCTCACCTACACCGGCGGGGTGGGCGCGCTGGGGTTCGAACTCATCTATCTGTGCGGGGTCACCCTCGTGCTGATCTTCGGCCCCCGGTTCTGGCTAGCTGGGAGGAAGTTCGGGTACGTCACGCCCTCTGAGATGCTCGGCGACCGCTACGAGAACCGCGCCGTCGGCACGGTTGCCGCGCTATGTAGCCTGATCTTCCTCATTCCCTATGCTGCCGTGCAACTCGCCGGGGTGGGCTACCTCGTATCGGGGATGACCGACGGGCAGATCTCGTTCACCACCGGCACGGTGCTCGCCACGCTTCTCGCGATCGTGTTCAGCATCGTCGCAGGACTTCGTTCCGTCGCGTGGACCGACACATTGCAGGCGCTCTTCATGATCGTCACCGCGACGATCGTCGTCATCATCGTGGTGCACCAACTCGGCGGAATCTCCGGATTCTTCTCCAAGCTCCAAACCGACCACCCCGGGGCGCTGAGCGTGCCAGGTACCGGCTATTTCACGTTCAGCACCTTCCTGGGCCTCACGCTGCCGTGGATGTTCTTCAGCCTCTCTAATCCGCAGGTGAGCCAACGCCTCTTCACGCCGAGATCGATGAAGGATATGCGGCACATGCTGCTGGGTTTCATGGTTTTCGGCTTCCTCTACACGCTCGTGGCCGTCGTGTGGGGTTTCGCCTCGGCGATCCAGTTCCCCGGCTTGGAAACCGGTGACCTTGCCACGCCGAAGCTCCTCGCCTCCGGGCTCGTTCCCACATCGCTCGCCGTCATCGTGATGATCGGGATCATCGCCGCGGCCGTATCCACGATCGACTCGATCATGCTCACGCTGTCCTCCATGGCGGCCCGTGATGTCTATTCGGTCCTAAAGAAGCGTTCCACCGACACCCAGGAACTCGCCGTCGGCAAGATCCTGCTGCCCGTCATCGCGCTGCTCGCCTACCTGTTTGCGCAGCTGGAACTCAGCCTCATCGCGGTACTTTCAGTATCGGCCTCCGCCGGCCTGCTCGTGCTCGTCCCCGCGCTCATCGGCGCCTTCTTCTGGCGGCGGGGGACGGCCGCCGGGGCGCTGTGCTCGATCATCCTCGGTGGCACGTTGGTGTTCGTGCTGGAACTCACCCAGACCAAACTCCTCGGCCAGGGCAGCGGGGTGTGGGGCCTCCTCGCCTCGGTGGTCCTGTTCGTCGTGGTCAGCCTCGCCACCCCGAAACCGACCGGGCGGGCGCAGGAGTTCGTCGATCACGTGCAGCAAAAACTGAGCAAGCACGGCGCGGTGTAGTGCGGCCCCGCCCAAACCGCGCCTGCCCGCGGCCCGCCCGCCGCCGAGAACGGTCTTGTGCTGCTAGATCTGGGAAGTAACCGGCATTGGACAGTGGTCGAACCCGGGGAAACCGGGTCGTAGGGTCAGCGCCCGCGCCGCACCCGTCGAGCGCGGCCGTAAGCGTGCGCGGCGACAACAAAACGCCGGGTCCCGCACGCAAATGCGGGACCCGGCGTTCAATGCGTGTTGCCCTAGAGCGCGTTCACCTGCTGGGCGAGTGCCGACTTGCGGTTTGCTGCCTGGTTCTTGTGAATAACGCCCTTGCTCGCAGCCTTGTCAAGACGGCGGGAGGCCGACTTGAGGGCTTCCGCCGCGGCGTCCTTATCGCCGTCAGCGACGGCTGCTCGGACCTTGCGGACCTCAGTCTTGAGGGCAGACTTCACTGCCTGGTTGCGCAGCCGAGCCTTCTCGTTGGTGCGGTTCCGCTTGATTTGGGACTTAATGTTTGCCACGTAATGTCTCTCTCGTACGTTCGCTTACGCGATCGGATACTGATCGAAGAGGGCTGATCGCCGACCTGGACAAGGTGTGGGGGACCCGCGAATGGTCTGGCGAACATCTACCCGAGCGTATCGACGCTACAGGTAACCAACGAGCCACTTTAGCAGACGCGGAGGCGAAGCACACGCGCCGCCGGGACCCGGGAGCGCGCCAACCCGGGTCGGTTACATCACACCGGTGCGGGGGTGTGCGCCTGCTCGGCGTTAGCGATGCAGCGCGCGTAGCGCCGCGGCGACCTCAAGGAAGCGCTGTTTATCGAGGGAGGACCCTTCCCGGCGCACCCCTTGCGGCGGGAGGAACAACACTCGGTCGAGGCGAACCTCGGAATCGCGACGCTGGGAATCCCACGAGCCGCTCCCGATGCCCAACCAGTGCCGGCCGAAACGTGCTTCACGTTCCAGATCGCGAGAGTGATTCTGACTCGTGAGCTGCAGCCCCAAGAATCCGCCCCTCATCCGCGCGATGATGAGGACCGGTCGGTCCTTGCCGAGCCGAGGGTTGTCCTCATACGGCACCCACGCCCAGACGATTTCGCCCGGGTCGGGTTCACCGTCGGCCTGCGGCGCGTACTCCACTGGGGGAAGACCGGAGGGCGGAATCGGATACTCCCGCGCCGCCTGGGATGAGGGGCCACCCGCGGGCGAAGGCGCGCCCGTGGTCGCCGGTTTCTGCCCCGGCGGGGCCACCCGTC
>CAMXUZ010000163.1 GCA_947251855.1 uncultured Ruaniaceae bacterium | reverse complement strand
GAACCATTCCGCCCCCGCCCGCGCCCCCGGATTCTCGCGGAGGTTTCCCGCTACCTCGTTCGCGATCCCAGCGACGAGGGCGACGCTGATCGCGGCAGCGAGGAGCGCGGTGTAGAGGTCTTCGAGCACCGCGCCGGGCTTGCCGCCCCCGTGAGCGGCAATGGCTCGTCGGGTCAATCGGCGCAGGTCGCGGCCGGTGCTCATCGCTCGCCCAACTCCACTACTCGATCCGCGCACGCGCGCACGAGCTCGGGATCGTGGCTGGCGAAGACGACGGTTCCCTCCTCTTGCTGGATACGGGGAGCGAGCACGTCCTGCATGCGGGAATCCAGGCGCTGTTCGGGTTCGTCGAGCACGAGGAGCCGTCGCGGTCGGGCGAAACCCGCCGCGAGGAGGAGGCGGCGGCGCTGGCCCGAACTCAATGCTGTCGGCAGCGCGTGTTGCCGCTCCGTGAGCCCGAACTCCTCGATGAGATCGGTGATGAAATCGCTCACCGCGGTCAGCCCGTGCGCGCGGGCGACGAGGAGGAGGTGTTCGCGCACCGTGAGCGCCGGCAGGTAAGCGTCGTCGTCGAACACGACCGAGACGTCGCGCCGGAACTGGGCGCTGCGTTCATCGACGGGGCGCCCGAACACACGGAGCGAGCCTCCCAGGACCCCCAATTGCCCCACGATCGCGCGTAGAAGCGTCGACTTGCCGGTGCCGTTCGGCCCGACGATCGCGAGCCGTCCACCAGCGGGAACATCGGCGGTGATCGGTGCGGTAACGGCGCTCTCAACGTCATCGCCGTAGCCCACGAGCACCTCGCGGATCTCGACCTCAGGCTCGGTCAAGATAGTCCTCCTGATCCGCCACCCGTGCCACGGCGTCGGCGAGCGCGGGGTTCTCCACCAGGTCCGGATCGTCGTCGAGGATCGCCCACGCCGCGTCTCGTGCCTTCGCGATCACCGCGGCGTCGGAGATCACCCGCAGGAATTTCAGCGAGGAGGACCTGCCCGACTGCGCCCGGCCGAGCACGTCCCCCTCCCGGCGCAGCGAGAGGTCCAGTTCCGCGAGCTCGAAACCATCGCGGGTCGCGGCGAATGCGGTGAGCCGCTTGACGGCCGTCTTCGATCGGGAGGGAGTGACGACGAGGCAGATCCCTTCGCGGCTCCCCCGCCCGATCCGCCCCCGCAGTTGATGCAATTGGGACATCCCGAACATGTGCCCATCCATGATGACCATGACGGAGGCTTCCGGAACATCGACCCCCACTTCGATCACGGTAGTGGAGATGAGGATCGGGGCGCGCCCCTCGGCGAAGTCGGCCATCGCCGCATCCTTCTCCTCGGGGCTGAGCCGGCCGTGCATCACCCGCATGCCCTTGCCCGCGAGCGCGGGCAGCCCCGCGAGTTTCTGCGCAAGTTCGGTGACGGAGGTGAGCGGGCGCTGCTCCTGCCCGGCTTCCTCATCCTCGGCGAGCAGCACGCCGTCGCCCGCATCGTCACCACCCGCATCGTCGTCGCCGATCCGGGGGCAGACGATGTAGGCGCGCCCGCCCTTGTCCACCTCCTCCGCGACCCGCTCCCAGACTCGTTCCACCCAGGCGGTGTTGCGTTCGTCGACGATGAAGGTTTGCACGTCGGCGCGTCCCGCAGGCAGTTCCCGCAGGGTGGAGGTGTCGACGTCGCCGAATACGGTCATCGCCACCGAGCGCGGGATCGGGGTGGCGGTCATGACGAGGTAGTGCGGCGCCTTTTCCGCCTTTGCGCGCAGGACGTCTCGTTGCTCCACGCCGAAGCGGTGCTGTTCATCGACGACGACGAGGCCGAGTTCGGCGAACTGCACGTCGTCGTTCAGCAGGGCGTGCGTGCCGACGACGATGCCCGCCTTTCCGCTCGCGGCGTCGAGCATCGCATGGCGCCGCCCCGCGGCGGAGAGGGACCCCGTCAGGAGCGTGACGCGGACCTTTCCCGCGAGGGGCCCGAGGAGGTTCTCGATGGAGCGGGCGTGTTGGGCGGCGAGCACCTCGGTCGGGGCGAGCAGGGCCGCCTGTCCACCCGCGTCGATCACCTGCAGCATCGCCCGCAGCGCGACCACCGTTTTTCCCGATCCCACTTCCCCCTGCAACAAGCGCTGCATCGGGCGGTCGCTGGCGAGGTCCTCGCGGATCTCGGCGGCGACCGCCTGCTGACCTTCGGTGAGCGTGAACGGCAAGGAGGCGTCGAGTTGGTCAAGGAGGCAGCCGTCAACGTGCGCGCGGGGTACCGCTTCAAAACTGTCCGCCCATAGTCGGCGGCGGGCGAGGGCGGCCTGGAGCACGAAGGCTTCGTGGAACCGCATCGTCTCTCGCGCGAGTTCGGCGCTTTCCAGAGTCTGCGGGAGGTGGATCTGGCGCAGCGCCTCCAGAAGCGGCAACAGCCCGTACCGCTCGCGGACGGATTCGGGGATCGGATCCGGGATATCGCCGGGCTGCATCGGACCGAGCACCGTCTTCACCGCGTCGGCGATGAAGTTGTTCCGGATCTTATGCGCCGTCGGGTACACCACGAGTGGTTGCTCCGCTTGCGCCCTCGCGCCTTCGGGATCGACCGCCGGATCGATCGGATCCTCTAATTCGGTGACGTCGGGGTGGATGAGCTCCCGCTGTGGTTCGCGGACGCGCCCGCGCGCCCGCCGAAACCCGACCTTGCCGGTGACGATCGCGGTGTCACCCACCTTGAGGTTACGAATTACCTTGTTGACCGTGAATGGGGACTTGGAGAAGAACGCGCACGTCACGTCCGTCTGGCCGTCGGTGAACACCAGCGCAGTAAGCGTGAGCGTGTTGTTCTTCACGCGCCGCTGCTCTTTACTCTTCAGCCGCGCGACGTAGGTGAGGTACTCACCCTCCTCGCCGTGGTGCAGCGGGGTGAGATCGCCCCGGGCCGCGTACCTGCGCGGATAGTGATGCAGGAGATCTTCGACGCTCTCCAGCCCGAGCTCGCCGAGCTTGTTTCCGGTCTTCTTCCCAAGGATCCGGACGAGTTCGGGTAACGAGTCGAGTGAAATCACCTTGCCTGACACATCTTGCATGCTACTGCCGTGAGTGGGTTCACAGCTTCAAGCGCGCCCTGCATTTGAGGCGATGCGCAGCTTGCAGCTATGATTACCAGGTTGCCTGAACTCAGGTGACCACAGATTTCCGCCGCTCACCTGACGTGGCGTGTAAGCAATTAAGGAGACACCGTGGCTGCTAAGTGTGACGTGTGCGCCAAGTCCCCCGGCTTCGGCCACAACATCTCGCACTCCAACCGCCGCACCAAGCGGCGCTGGAACCCGAACATTCAAACGGTGCGTACGAAGATCAACGGCACCCCCAAGCGCCTCAACGTGTGCACCTCCTGCATCAAGGCCGGCAAGGTCACCCGCGCGCACTGACCAAAGTCACCCGCACGCCCCGAGCTGGCGAGCTACCGCTACCGCGAACACCTCACGACGATACGTAGTCGATGAGGTGTTCACGTTCCGCCTGGAGATCCTCTAGCCGCTGCTTGACGACGTCGCCGATGGAGACGATCGCCGTGACCTTCCCCTCTTCGACGACGGGTAGGTGACGGATCCGCAGTTCCGTCATCCGCTCGGCGAGCCGCTCGAGATCGTCCGATTCGCTGCACGTCTCGACCGCCGTCGTCATGATGGCCGAGACGGGGCTGTCGAGCAGCGCCGCGCCCTCTTGCGCGAGGCCGTGCATGATATCGCGCTCGCTGACGATGCCCGCGAGCCTCTCGCCGTCCATACACACGAGCGCACCGATGTTGTGTTCGTGGAGAACACTCACGAGTTCTCGAACGGTTGCCTCAGGGCGGATGCTGAGGACGTCACTTCCCTTGCGCCGG
>CAMXUZ010000162.1 GCA_947251855.1 uncultured Ruaniaceae bacterium | reverse complement strand
CCGGATGCGAACCGCGGACCGCCTCCCGCCATCGCGCGCAAGGCGTCGTACTGCTGGCGCTTCTCGGAGTCGGAGAGGACCGAGTACGCCTCGCCGACCTCCTTGAATTTGGTTTCAGCCTCTGGATCGCCGGCGTTCTGGTCGGGGTGATACTTACGGGCGAGTTTGCGGTAGGCCTTCTTGATGTCGGCCTCGGAGGCGTCCTTAGGCACACCGGGGGCGGCGTAGAAATCCTTCTCTAACCAGTCCTGACCGGTCATGCCTCACCTCCTTGCTGTCGATAGTGAATATTGTGTGCGTTATGCAGGGCCGGCCACCCCCACGCGGGCGGGCCGTACGACCTTTTCCCCGACGCGGTAGCCCGGTTGCATCACGACGTCGATGACGTCTGTTTCCACGCCCTCTTTCGCGTTGTGCATGAGAGCCTCGTGAATATTGGGGTCGAACTCCTCCCCGGCCGCGCCGTATCGCGCGACCCCGAAGTTCTGCTCGAGGGTTTGCTCCAGCTTCTCGGCGATGGACTTGAACGGGCCATCCAGTTCGTCGTGCTGGCGAGCTAGCTCGATGTCATCAAGGACGGCGATGAGCGCCTCGACAACTTCTTCTTGCCCACGCTTGCGCGCTTCGCCCATCTCGTTGCGGGAACGTTGAACGTAGGCGTTGTGGCGTTGCTCCGCGTTGTAGATGTCGGCTTTGGCCCGGGCGAGCTGATCGGCCATCTCGAGCATTTCGTTCTTGGCCTTCTGCAGCTCGTCGAGTTCGGCTTCCGCCTGGGTGTCAGCCTCGTCGGGCGCGGGCGGATCGGCCGGGGCCGGGGCCCCGCTCGGCATGGGAGCGGGGCCACCGGTCTCGGGGAGGTCCTGACCTTCGGCGGGGCCGCCGGTGGTGGGATCCTCGGTCACTTGTTCTCCTCGTCTTCATCCACGATTTCGGCGTCGACGACGTCCTCATCCGCTTCGGGAGCGGCCTCACCGGCATCTCCCGTGGCCTGAGCGGCCTGGTCCGCGGCGTAGAGCGCCTCGCCGATCTTCTGGGACGCGGTGGTGAGCTCTTCTTGAGCCGTCTTCACCGGTTCGATGTCTTCACCCTCGAGGGCTTCCTTGAGCTTGTCGACTGCTCCCTGCACCTCCGAGGAGATGTCTTCGGAGAGCTTGTCGGCGTTGTCCTTGAGCAGCTGTTCGGTCGTGTAGACCTGGTGCTCAGCGGAGTTGCGCAGCTCCTGCTCCTCGCGGCGCTGGGCGTCTTCGGCGGCGTGCTCTTCGGCTTCCTTGACCATCCGGTCAATCTCTTCCTCCGGCAGCGCCGAGCCACCCGTAATGGTCATCGACTGTTCCTGGCCGGTGCCGCGATCCTTCGCCGAGACGTGCACGATGCCGTTGGCGTCGATGTCGAAGGCGACCTCGATCTGCGGCATCCCGCGCGGCGCGGGAGCGATCCCGGTGAGTTCGAACGTTCCCAGCGGCTTGTTGTCCCGAGCGAATTCGCGTTCACCCTGGAACACCTGGATGAGCACCGAGGGCTGGTTGTCCTCCGCGGTGGAGAACACCTCGGAGCGCTTGGTGGGGATCGCGGTGTTGCGTTCGATGAGCTTGGTCATCACGCCACCCTTGGTCTCGATTCCGAGCGAGAGCGGGGTGACGTCGATGAGGAGCACGTCCTTCCGCTCCCCCTTGATCACGCCGGCCTGGAGACCAGCACCGACGGCGACGACCTCGTCCGGGTTGACGCCCTTGTTGGGATCGCGCCCGTCGGTGAGATCCCTGACGACCTCGGTGTCCGCCGGCATCCGGGTGGAACCACCGACGAGGACCACGTGGTCGATGTCGGATACGGAGATGCCCGCATCCTTGATGACGTTCTGGAACGGCACCTTGGTGCGCTCGAGCAGGTCCTTGGTCATGTCTTCGAACTGGGCGCGGGTGAGGCGCTCGTCGAGGTGGATGGGCCCGTTCTCGCCCATCGAGAGGTACTGCAGCGAGATCGTGGTCGACGTTGCGGAAGAGAGTTCCTTCTTCGCCGATTCCGCCGCTTCGCGCAGACGCTGTAGGGCGATCTTGTCCTTCGAGAGGTCCACGCCGGTGTTGTTCTTCACCTGGGTGACGAGCCAGTCAACGATCTTGTTGTCCCAGTCATCCCCACCGAGGCGGTTGTCACCGTTGGTCGCGCGCACCTGAATGGTGGAGAAGTCGTCTTCATCCTTGCCGACTTCCAGCAGGGAAACGTCGAACGTCCCCCCACCGAGGTCGAACACGAGGATGAGTTCGTCTTCCTTGCCCTTTTCGAGGCCGTAGGCGAGCGCAGCCGCGGTCGGTTCGTTGACGATCCGCAGCACGTTCATACCGGCGATCTGGCCCGCTTCCTTCGTCGCCTGGCGTTCGGCGTCGGAGAAGTATGCAGGAACCGTGATGACGGCGTCCGTTACGTCTTCCCCGAGGTAGGATTCGGCGTCCTTCTTCAGTTTCCCGAGGATTCGCGCGGAGATCTCCTGCGCGGTGTAGGTCTTGTCGTCGATCTCCACGCTCCAGTCGGTGCCCATGTGGCGCTTGACTGAAGAGATGGTGCGGTCAACGTTGGTAACGGCCTGACGCTTGGCCACCTCACCGGTGAGTACTTCACCGGCTTTCGAGAACGCGACGACCGATGGCGTGGTGCGGGCGCCCTCGGCATTCGCGATCACGGTGGGTTCGCCACCTTCGAGAACGGAGACCACGGAGTTCGTGGTACCGAGGTCAATTCCGACCGATCGTGCCATGAGGTTTTCTCCTTCTTGTTTCTAGGTTGAGTCGTAAGCACTCAAGTTTGATCCGGGATCTAGTCTGCGCCGCGCTGGACGCGATGTCAAACCGAACTTGAGTCCACTAGGCTCAACTCTGTGTCGGGAGGATTTATTCCGCATCGCCACCTGATGCTCCGGCTCGCGCCGCGATGGAGGAACCCACAGATCACAGGTTCATATCGAACTCATCTCGATATTCCCGAGGAGGCCCGAGGAGCGGAAACTTAGGTAACGTCGTCGCTATGTCAAAATTCCGGATGCTCTCAGCCGCACTACTCCTCGCCCTCGCAGGGTGCTCAACAGGCGCGCCAGATTCCTCGACCGCCGACCACGACGCCGAGGAAGCGCGAGATGTCGGCGCTCCGGCGGACGCATCAGGAGACTCCCCAGAAGCGCGCGAAGTTGTCACGACCGGGTCGCTCACGGTCATCGTCGACGATCCCAGCGTCGCCGTCGACGAGGTCGTCGCCATTGTCGAGAACGTTGACGGTCGGATCGACAGCCGCTCGGAAACCGCCGCCGATAGTTCCAAGAAGGCATCGGCGCGCTTGACAGTCCGCATTCCGGCCGACGAGGTGACGGAAACCATTGAGGAGATGGGGGAGGTCGGCGAGGTGAAGAATGTGTCCCTGACCTCCGACGACGTCACCCAGTACGGCCGCGATCTCGATGCTCGGATCAGCGCTCTGGAGGCCTCCACCGACCGGCTCCTTGAACTGATGGAGGAGGCCGACTCCAGCGAAGCTCTCATCGACGCAGAGAACGCGTTGAGCGAGCGCCAGGCCGACCTGGAAGCGCTACGGTCTGAACGTGAATATCTCAGCGACCAAGTAGCGATGTCCACCCTCACCGTATCTCTCACCGCCGAATCCACGGCAGACTTCGAAGCGGGTGGTTTCCTTGGCGGGATCAAGAGTGGCTGGAACTCTCTGGTCGGCTTCCTCAGCAGCGCGCTCGTCGCACTTGGCGCCCTGGTCCCGTGGGCGATCGTGCACGGCGTACCTGCCACGCTCATCATCTGGCTCGTGCGCCGGCGGCGCCGGCAGCGCCGCAGCCGGCTCCCACAATCCCGCGCCGTCCCGACGGAGGAGTAGAACGGGGGAGCCTTCCGCACGCGCGGCGCGGATCGCACGCGCCCGCGCGGCAAGAAGACGGCGATCGTCCGAGCCCTGCCAGATCAGAAGGGAATCGCGCTTTCGAGGCGGAAATTTCCCGCAGCAACGCACATCGCACATTTTCACACTCTCATTTCGCCTACAAATTGGCAGAAATGAGACGGGCTAATGCCACGCTATCGATAGTCCGGCAGAGGGTACCAGGGATGAAGCGGTCACACGCGTTTCCGAATTCACTTGCGCGTCCGCGCTTCCACGGAGTAGCTTGGGGCGCTTGTGCACCAGAGTTGCACTTCTGACGAGCAGCGGCTCACTCTTCGTACCGGCACGTCACAACACCCGTCCTGGAGCTCTCCTCCACGACGATTTCGCCGTCCCAAACGATCATGCAGCTCACCGGGGCGCCCGGGTCGTCATCCGGGGCGGTCACCGTTATTCGCGCTTCGTTCTTCTCCGTATTGAAATGCGCCCAGCCATCCCGTTCCCATTGCTGGGTATGTGAGCGCACATCGTCGTCGAATTCGACTGTGAAAACGGGGCCGCCTTCGGCTCGCAACTCCACCTCGGTGATGTTGGGACGGGCTAGCATCACTCCGATGGCGATGGCAGCCATAAGCATGGCGTCGACGGCGAGACCCGCGATGCCCGACGCGAGTGCCCAACCACCGAGTTTGCGATCGAACTGGCGTGTGCGGGCGCGAAGACTCAGCGCCACTGCCGTCCCACCGAGGGCCAGGCCGAGGAGCCGCAGCACAAGAATCGCCGCTGGGAAAGTCGTGACGACAGAAAACAGCGGGAAGAGCGCGGCGGTGATAGCCAGGGCCGCGATGCCCAGCCAGAGCGCCGCAACAACGCGCCGCCGTCGTTGCTGCTTCCCCTCGACAACCTTTCCCTGCTCTTCGCCGGCGGCAGACCCGTCCGGATTCCCCATCGTTCTCCCCTAGCGCTTCCGCGGCCTTCCATTGAGGCTGCTCCGCAGTCTATCCGCAGCCGGTGGCCCCCAGCGGCAGAGCCCTCTAGGGGGGGCGCACGCTCGGGCAATCGAGTGCTCCTCCACCCAAAGCTTTCGTTGGAGCATTTGCGAGAAATCAAGCAAATCAAGGCGCGATCATCACTACTAGCGGATTCAGCAGTGAAGCTGCTTCTTACGCGGAACAAGTCCCTACCCGAATCCTCCTGATCGATGGGCACCGGCGCACTCGGCTAATGGTCCGCTACGGCCTCGGCATTCAAGTAGAACGTACCGTGCACGTTGTGGAAGACGACGAGGTCTTCTTCGAGGGCCTATGGACGACTTGTCATATTCAGCTCCCAACATCATTTATGAGGACCACGAAGAGCGCGCACACATATCGAGGCGGGAATGTGGCGCCATTGAACGGCTGGCGGACCACTTGGAGCTCGATACCGAGGCTGGAAAACAACCGACTTATCGAAACCTATATCGCAGGCGATAACCCTCCACTATTGTTGTTTCTATGGATATCCGCGCGGTGAGACTTGCAGCTGGCATGGGCCAGTCCGAACTCGCGCGCCTTGCAAACGTTTCCCAGCCAAACCTCTCCGCATACGAAAACGGGCGTCGCACACCTTCCGCGGCCGTCCTCGAACGTATAACGCGGGCATTGCAAGTACGCCCTTCCGCTCGCCTGGAACAGCACCGCGAAGCCGTTCATACTGCAGTAGCAGCTCACCACGCACGCGCCCCGCGCGTATTCGGATCCGTCGCACGCGGCGAGGACGCTCCGGGCTCAGACCTCGATATTCTCGTGGATTTTACCGACCGGGCCAGTCTGCTAGACGAAGTGGGTCTACGCGTCGAACTCACCGATCTTCTCGGGGTTTCTGTTGACGTTATTGCCGCCGACACCCTCCGCGGAGAGTTCCGCGAGCGAGTATTGCGCGAATCGGTTCCCCTATGACGAACGGACAGAAAAAAGCACGAGACGCCATCTCGAGCGTGATCAGTGTGTGCGACACGATTACTGACATCCTCCCCGCTTATCTGGAGGCTTTCGAACGCGACATCCGCAGCCAGTGGGCGATAGAGATGGGCCTCATTCGAATCGGGGAAGGGGTCAATCGAATCCCCGCAGACATACTCGAGCAGTACGATGGGCAACCGTGGCGCCGGATCGTCGCGATGCGAAACTTCGCAGCGCATCAGTATGATGATCTCGACCCAGGCCGCGTTTGGCGCACGGTCACTCTCGATATCCCTGCACTACGCGCGTATCTCGCCGATGTCGTTCTGGAGGGATTGCACTGAGCAACTTCGCCTTCACGTGGAGAACGTTACGCTGTGGGGGCGCAAAAGTAGTCGCATCCTGATCTGCGGTTTTCTGTCGTTTCTATTCTACTGCCGGCGTCCCAAAGGAGTCAGGGGCTGCCTGGTCCCTCGGCCAATGCGGTTCAGCCGCGGGAGAGGTCGGAGACGGCGAGCCCGCCGCCGAAGGCAACCAACGCGCCGCCCGATACCTGGTCAAGTCGGCGCAGAGTGCGCTTCTTGATGCCCCGAGCCGCAAGCAGCGTTCCCGAACCGGACCAGACCAGCGCCATCGCCGCTTCACAGGTGATGTAGAGCACGCCGAGTACCGCCAACTGCACTCCCGAAGCCGCGAGGTTCGCGCTGGTGTCCACGAATGGTGGCAGGAACGCCGTGAACAGCAGCAGCGCCTTGGGGTTTGCGCCAGCGGTCATGAACTCCTGCATCGCCAGGCTCATCGGACGCGCAGCAGATTCGCGTGCCTCCGCTGCCACCTTCTCCTCGTCGTCACCTAGTTCACGCTTGGCGTGCGCAGCCCAGATGATCCATACGCCGAAGCCGACCATGAACGCCGCACCGACCACACGCAGTATCTCGAAGGCGATCTGCGAGATGAGCAGGATCGCGCCGAGCCCGGCGACGACGAGGGCAAGCATGATCGCGAATGCCGTGAACCGGCCTGCGAGTGCCAGCACCGCGCTGGGGAAGCCGCTACGTAGGCCGTTGCGGAACGCGAGCAGCTTGTTCGCACCAGGTGACCCGGCCACGGCTAGAGCAGCGGGGATGAAGACGGCCAGTTGCGCTCACGTCAGCATGGTCTCAGTCTGCGGCCCGGCCCGCTGCTCCCTGTCGCCGGTGCTCTCGTTCGGCGTTCTTGGACCTCGCACCGCTTGCTTCTCCTCCCGGCAGTGGCAGAAGCCGTTGTCGGATATTTTAC
>CAMXUZ010000161.1 GCA_947251855.1 uncultured Ruaniaceae bacterium | reverse complement strand
GTCCGCGAGGGACGCCTCGCGCTGGGGGAGGTCACCGAACTCGTCGCGAGCGTGCGCACCGACGGGGTGCCTGCGTCCCAGCACGTGCGATGGCAGCGCGCGGACGGTACCGACATCGTTTTCGACATCCACGCCGCGCCGCTATCCAACTCCCGGGTCATCGTGCTCGGCCACGACCTCACCGCCGAACTCCGCCTGGACGAGACCCGCCGAGATTTCGTCGCCAACGTCTCCCACGAGCTCAAGACTCCGGTCGGCGCGATCTCGCTGCTTGCCGAGACCGTGGCCGCCGCGGCGGACGACCCGGAGGCGGTGCGCAGGTTCGCCGAACGCATGGAGGTGGAATCGACCCGCCTCGCAGCGCTCATCGAGGACATCATCGACCTTTCCCGGCTGCAATCACCGGAAACCAAGATCGCGATCCGCCCCGTCCCCCTACAGGCGTTGCTGGATGACGCCCGCGATTCGGTGTCGGTGGAGGCGGAGCGCCGGGGCGCGCAGCTCTTCGTGGATGACAGCCCCCACACCGTGCTCGGCGACCGCGACCTGCTGTTCACCGCGGTGCGCAACCTCATCGATAACGCGGTGCGGTACGGACCCGAGGGCGGGCAGGTCACCGTGAGCACGCGCGAGGCGGGGGACTTCATCGATATTCGAGTGGCGGATCAAGGAAGCGGGATTACCGACGCGGATCGCGAGCGGGTCTTCGAACGGTTCTACCGCGTGGATCAGGCCCGCTCGCGCAACACCGGTGGAACCGGCCTGGGATTGAGTATCGTCAAACACGTCGCCGCCAACCACGGCGGGAACGTCACAGTATGGTCCAAGGCGGGGGAGGGGTCGACCTTCACGTTACGGATCCCCCGCGCAGATGAAAGGGCGAGTGCATGACTCGAATTCTCGTGGTGGAGGACGAAGAATCCTACCGCGAACCTCTCGCGTACCAACTCACCAAGGAGGGGTTCGACGTCGTCGTCGCCGACACCGGAACCCAGGCGTTGGCGGAGTTCGATCGGCAACCGATCGACCTCGTCCTCCTTGACGTCATGCTCCCTGAGATGTCGGGGGTGGACGTGTGCCGGCAGCTGCGGACGGTGTCGGCCGTGCCGATCATCATGCTCACCGCCAAGGACGGTGAGATCGACAAGGTCGTGGGGCTGGAACTGGGTGCGGACGATTACGTGACCAAGCCGTATTCGTTCCGCGAACTCCTCGCCCGGATCCGCGCGGTACTGCGCCGGATCGACACGAGTGAGGAGGAGCCCGACGAGGAGCGCTTGAGCGTCGGCCGGATCACGATGGACGTGCAGCGCCACGAGGTGCACATCGACGGCGAGCAGATCACGATGCCGCTACGGGAATTCGAACTGCTCGAGCTGTTCCTGCGCAATCCCGACCGGGTCCTCACCCGCGGCCTGCTCATCGAGCGGATCTGGGGAGCCGACTACGTCGGAGACACCAAGACCCTCGACGTGCACGTCAAGCGCGTGCGGGCGAAGATCGAGCCCGACCCCAGCGAGCCGCAGATCCTGCAGACCGTCCGGGGCCTGGGGTACAAGCTCGTCAGCGACTAGGGGAGGTACCGTCCCTCAGGGCAGGTACTGGTCGTAGGGTTCCAGCGTGCCGTCGAGCACCGGAACCTCGACGTTGGTGGAGCCGCCGCTCGCCGTCGCAACGGACACATTGATGCTCCCGCCCGGGGCCGCGCCGACGGAGGAGATCTGCGCGTCGACGGAGAGCGAGTTCCCGTCGAAGTTGAGCACGTCCGGAGTGAGGTAGGCGGTGTGGCCGGCGTCGAGGTCGACGAGGATCGGCTCCTCTTCCCCGACCGTCACGGCGACCTCGAGATCGGTGCCAGCGGTGTTCGTCAGCGAACCCACGAGTGTTCCCGGCCCATCCTGCGCTTCGGCGAGGATGAGGTGGTTCGTCGCCTTCACTTCACCGTCGAGGACGGCGCGAACCCCGTCGCTGGGGTCGAAAATGTCGAGGGTGTGTACGGGGGAGCACGCACCGAGCCCGGTGATGAGCCCGATCGACAGAACGAGCGCCCCGAGCCGGTTCGCACGAGCAGACCGCTTAGCCACGTAGATCTCCTTGGCAAGAGAATGATAAAAGTCCATCGACAGCTTATCCTCCGGCGGGCAGCACCGCGCCCCAATCCTCAGACTCGCCTCGTGGGATCGCCCACAGCCGGCGCGGGGGCGCGTCCCAGGGTCCAGAACGGCCTCGGCCCCCGCAGGAGGGGCGAGGTACCCTGGGAACGGCAGGAGCGCAGGACGCGCAGGAGATCAAGGTTGGGAGCCGAAATGACCTTCCGAACGGGGATCGGCGTGGATATTCACGCGTTCGCCGCCGACGGCACGCTCGGGTTGGTACTCGCGGGCGTAGAGTTCCCCGATCAGGCGGCCCTCAGCGGGCACTCCGATGGCGACATCACGTGCCACGCGGCCGCGGACGCCCTGCTGTCCGCGGCCGGCCTCGGCGACCTCGGGAGCAACTTCGACCCCCGCGACCCGAACTGGGCACGCGCGAGCGGCCTCGCACTGTTGACCGAGGCCTCCCACCGGGTCCGCGAGGCGGGTTACGACATCGCCAATGTCGCCGTGCAGGTCGTCGGTTCCCGGCCGAAGCTCGCCCCCGTACGGACCCGGGCGGAAGCCAACCTGGCCACCGCGGTGGGTGCCCCCGCCACGATCTCCGGAACCACCCCCGACGGGCTCGGGTTCACCGGGCGCGACGAGGGGCTCGCGGCGATCGCCACCGCGCTCATCGCTGCCGAGCCCGCAGCCAGGTGACGCAATTTCGCGGGTCCGTACATGAACCACCCGCCTACTTCCCACCCCTCGAAGACTCTGAACGGATAAACTCACGGTCGTGACCTTGCATCTTTACGATTCCGCCACCCGCACCACTTCCGAGTTCGTGCCGCGAACCCCGGGGCACGTCGGAATCTACGTGTGTGGCGCCACCGTCCAGGACGCTCCGCACATCGGGCACCTGCGCAGCGCCGTCGCCTTCGACATCCTCATCCGGTGGCTGCGCCGCAGCGGCTACGAGGTGACCTTCATCCGCAACGTCACCGACATCGACGACAAGATCCTGACCAAATCGGCCGAACACGACACCCCTTGGTGGGCGTGGGCGTACCGGTTCGAAGGCGAGTTCCGAGCCGCCTATGACGCGCTCGGGATCACCCCGCCCACCTACGAGCCTCGCGCCACGGGGCACGTGACCGAGATGGTCTCGTTGATGGAGCTGCTCATCGAGCGTGGCCACGCCTACACCGGCGATGAGGGCAACGTGTACTTCGACGTGCACTCCTATCCCGACTACGGGGCCCTCACCCGCCAGAGCCTGGAGAACCTCCCCGCCGAGGAGGACGGCGCCGCGGCGACCGATAAACGTGACCCCCGCGACTTCGCGCTCTGGAAGGCGATCAAGCCCGGGGAGCCCGCTAGCGCCGCGTGGCCCACCCCGTTCGGCGTGGGCCGACCGGGATGGCACCTGGAGTGCTCGGCGATGGCGCACCGGTACCTCGGGGAGGATTTCGATATCCACGGCGGCGGGGTCGACCTGCGCTTCCCGCACCACGAGAACGAACAGGCCCAGTCCCGCGCTGCGGGCTGGGGATTCACCAACTGGTGGATGCACAACGCGTGGGTCACCGTGGCGGGGGAGAAGATGAGCAAATCCCTCGGCAATTCCCTCCTCGTGAGCGAGATCCTCACCCACGGCACCCCCGTGGCGCTCCGCTACGCGCTCGGCGCCGTCCACTACCGCTCCACGATCGAATTCACCCCCGGTGAGAGTCTCGACGTCGCTCAGGCCGCGTGGGAGCGCATCTCGAGTTTCATCGCCCGCGCCGGGGTAGCGGATATCGACGTGGATCGCGTGGAGCTGCCCGCCGCCTTCGTCGGCGCCATGGACGACGACCTCAACGTGTCCGCGGCGCTCGCCGTCGTGCACGAACGGGTACGCGCGGGCAATGCCGCACTCACCGCCGGCGATGTGCACGCCGCCCACCGCGCCGGGAGCGAAGTGCGCGCGATGATGGCGGTGCTCGGGCTCGACCCCCACGATCCCCATTGGGCAACCCAGGAACCGGAAGACTCCGGCGCGCTGGGCGTGCTCGTGGAACCGGCGCTCGCCGAGCGCGCACAAGCACGGAAAGAGAAGAACTGGTCGCGTGCCGACGAGATCCGTGACCTGCTCTCCCAGGCGGGGATCACGATCGAGGACGGCGCGCACGGAGCTCGATGGTCGGTGAGAAATGTCCGGTAG
>CAMXUZ010000160.1 GCA_947251855.1 uncultured Ruaniaceae bacterium | reverse complement strand
CGCCGCGTGGCTCGCCGGGAGCGAGCTTGATCCCGAATCGGTCTTCATCTTCTCCGCTGCTCCGCTTCCCCCGCCTGCGCGCGAACACTTACGCGCCTTCACGATGGTCAACCTGTGATGCGGCCCGCTGCGCTCATCAGCCTTCTCCTGCTCGCTACCCTCGCCCCGGTAGTGGCCCTTTCCACGCTGATCTCTCCGCACGTGTGGTGGGCCTCTGTCGTAGCGGGGGTGGGCCTCGCCGCGGTGGCCATGACGATCCTGCGCCTATTCACCTCCTGGGTCGTGTGGCCGTCCATCATCGCGCTCGGTGTCAGCGGCATCGGGGTACTCGCCGTCGAATCTCGCATGGAGCACTCGGAGTTCACGTTCGGGAGCCTGGAGTCGTTTTCCACCCTGTTCTCCCTCATCCTTCGGGGAGCGGAGACGCTGCGGACTGACACGGCCCCAGTGGGGAGCGGACCGGGGGTCGCCCTCATTGTCGCGGGGGCGGTGACCGCCCTGTTCGTCGCCGCCGAATCCCTCGCTGTCGGGGCGGACTCGCCTGCACTGGCCGGTGCGCCACTGCTGCTCATGTGGGCCCCGGAACTCGTGCTGGGCTCCGATGTCTCCGTGGGATTGATCCTCCTTTCCGCCGGCTCCTACATCGCGCTACTCGCCGCCGGCACCCGGCCGTGGAGGGCACTGAGACCCGCCGTCCCCATCGTCGCGGGCGTCACCTGCCTCACCGTGCTCGCCACGCTCATCCTCACCCCGTGGGCGTTGTCCTACCCGTCGTGGCTCGGCGGGGTCGGCGGATCTGCTTCGACCCGCCTGGACCTGGGGTTGGACATTCGCGACGATCTCGTGCGCGGGACGAACCGGGCACTCATTCAATACCAGGGCCTCTCCCCGGCCGAGCTCGGTCCGATCCACTCCCACACCCTCGCCGATTTCGACGGCCAGGAGTGGCACACCGAAGAAGAGGAGATCTGGCTAGAAACGACCCGGCTCTTCCCAGAGGGCTACGAGTCGATGCTCGATCAGGACGCAGAACGCCGCGCGGTACAGTTCCACATCGACGATCTCGCCCAGGACCGATTATTCCTTCCCGGAAGTCCCCGGGAGATGCAGGACTCTAGTTTCTACAACCCGGTTGGCGATGAGGTGTACGCCGCCACGGGCGGGCAGGCGACCTACGGATTCTCCGGCCTCCCCCTCATCACCGATCCCGAGGTATGGCACGAGCAGTCCTTGGGCGAGGGAGCACCGACGAACGTGGACCGTTACCTCCAGGTCCCGGCCACGAGCAAGCACGCGGAGATCGAGGCACTCACGGAGGAGATCATTGACGGCGCCGAGTCGCCCTACGAAAAAGCGGTCGCGATCCAGGAATTCTTCCGAACCGACGACCGTTTCGAATACACGACGTCGGTCCCCTCCCCTGACACCGATGACGCGGTGTGGGACTTTCTCGACGACGGGCACGGGTACTGCGTGCAGTTCGCGACGGCGATGGTCGTCATGGCACGGATCGCCGGGATACCCGCGCGAATGGCCGTGGGGTTCTTGCCCGGTACGCCCTCGGAGGAAGCGGGCGAGCCCGGCGGGGTGATCCGGAGCCACGATGCGCACACCTGGCCGCAGCTCTATCTGGGCGCTGCCGGCTGGGCGCGGTTCGAGCCCACGCCCGCTGCCCGCACCGGTTCGCTTCCCGAGAGCGCACAAGGCCTCGCCGCCGATGCCGCGCTCGATCAGCCCGAGGATGTGCCCACGGCGGCACCGACCCAGGTCCCCACGGATACCCCGGAACCCTCGGAGCCGCCGGCGGCGGAGGTCTCCACAGCGGGCGTGGGGGAAACCGGCGTGCCGGCCTGGCCGTTCATCCTCGCGGTCGCGGTCATCGCCGCGGGGTTCCTCGTCGCGTTCGAACGTCGCCAGCGGGCCCGCGCCCGCTTGACGTGGGGGACCGAAGAATACTGGAGCGCTGCGGTCCAAGCGCTTCGGCCCCTGGGTCTCCATCTCCGGCCGGCCGACACGCCCGCCACGCTCCTTCGGCGCGCGCGGGATCTCGACGTTGCCCCCCGCGAGCCCACTGGTCGCACCTTTGCTCAGGACTTGGAAGGGTTCGCGCAGTTGACCCGCGCCGTCAACGACGTTCGCTACGCGCCCCCGTCATCGCCGACGCGAGCAGAGGAGCTGCAGCAATGGTTGGAAGAAACTGAAGTCGCCGCCGAGAACTGGCGGTAGCCGCAAGGAGCCTCGACTAGCCGCATGCGATGTAATCTCCCCCGGGCAGGCAGTGCTGGCCGCCCGGTGACGGGTAGGAGCGTCGGAGTCAGCGATTACGCCGGCGATCGTCCCAACGATCATCTAGTCGATCCATGAACGCCTTCCGCTTCGGAGCAGCCTTACCCTTCTGCTGCTTCGGTGCGGCACGATCGACCTCGGACTTCCTGGTCGCGAGGAGGACTCCGCCGAACATGAGGAGGAACCCGATGATCCCCAGCCAGGTCTGCCCCGCCGCTACCCCACCGATGAGCGCACCAAGTCCGGCAACGACTACTAATATGCCAAGGGCCATGTGGACAGGTCGGCGGCTCCTGCGACCGGTGATGGCATCCACCAATCGAGGATCGTCGGAGCGGAGCTGCTGCTCCATCTGCTCCAACACGCGCTGCTCGTATTCTGAGAGAGGCATGTCGGCTCCTGATGTCGCGGGGCAACGGGTCTGTTGCTGTGTTACTAGGATATGCCCGATCGGCGATTCCTGGTAGCCGGTCGGGATATGAGTGATCCGGCTCGCATCTTACTCTCCCCGAACCGGGCGTGAATCTCATCCATCACGCGCTCCGCTTCCCGCCGTTCCGGCCCGTCCTCATCGAGAAACGGCTGGATCGCCGTGGTGGCGGAGTCTGTCAATCCCTCACACCGGATCCCGAGCAGGCGCACGCCGTTGCGAGGGATGGTCAACTGGTCGAACAAGCTTGTTCCCGCCTGATAGATCTCGTAGGCGACGTCGGTGGGATTGGTCAGCGTGACGGATCGGGTCACTGTGGTGAAATCGCCGTACCTCACCTTGATGGCGATGACAGCGCCGAGGAGCTTGTGTGAGCGGAGGCGGGCGGCGCAGCGGTGGGCCTGGTCGAGGAGAACGGCGTGCATGTCCTCCCGCTCGGTGAGATTTGTGGGGAAGGTCTGTTCGTGGCCGATCGATTTGTCTTCCCGTTGCACCTCGACCGACCGCGGGTCCTTGCCCCAGGAGAGGTCGTGGAGCCTCGCGGCGGCAGCGGAACCTAGCAAGCTCGTGAGCGCCCGCACCGGCGTGTGCGCGAGCTCCTTGACGCTCGTGATCCCGGCGTTCGCGAGCCGCGCTTCGGTGCGCTCCCCCACTCCCCAGATCGCGCCGACCCGCAGTGAGTGCAGAAACGCGATCGTCGCCGGTTCCGGGATGAGTAACATGCCATCGGGTTTCGCGTGCCCGGAGGCGAGTTTGGCGACGAACTTCGTGGCTGCGACGCCCACAGATGCGACGACTCCTAGTTCGGCGGCGATCTGGGTACGGATCGAGGCGGCGATCACCGCCGGTGGGCCGAGCCTGCGCCGGGCACCGGAGACGTCGAGGAAGGCTTCATCGATGGAGAGCTGTTCAACGATGGGTGTGACCTCTCGGAGGATCTCCATCACCCGCAGCGATACGGCGCGGTATTTCTCGTGGTGGGGCGGCAGAATCACCACATGCGGGGCGAGCGCTCGCGCCTGGTTCACCGGCATCGCCGAATGCACGCCGTATTCGCGCGCTTCGTAGGTCGCCGCGAGGACGACGCCGCGCTGTTGACCTCCCACGATGACGGCGCGCCCGCGCAGGTCGGGGCGCTCGAGAAGTTCGACCGCGGCGAAGAACGCGTCCATGTCCACGTGCAGGATCGGGGTAGCCGAATCGTCATCTCCCCAGTTCCTGCGTGCGTCTTTAGCCCGCGCTCCTCGCGACATGGAACGAGACTACGATGCTTTAGCCAGCGCAGCGAATTCCGCTTCGTGGCGAGCAATGTGCTCCTCCACTGCGGCGAGGAATTGCCCCGCGGCACGCGCGGCCTCACGCGCGTTCGAAGCATCGATTTCGCGTAGTTGCCCGGATTCCAGCGCCGCCCGCGTCGCAGCGGAGGCGAGGTAGAACTCCACCCAGGGGCCCCACTCCTCACCTGCCTCCGCGAGCTGGACCCACGCGCTGCGCACCTTGCGCCGTGCCGGCGAGACCACTGCTGGGTTGATGGCCAGCACTGCCGCCGCGCCGCGAAGTGCTGCCATGTGAGCGTGGAGGAACTGCTCCCGCGGAGAGGACTGCAGGTGAGCGGCGTCGAGCTCGCTGTGGGCGCGCCGAAGCAACTGCCGGGAGTTGAAGTAGCTCATGATTTCCTCCTTTTCTCCATTATCGAACGAGCGTTCTAGAAAGGCAAGAGGTTTGTGCGGTACATTTTCGGTGTGTCCCAACCCTCGCCCTCCTGGCCCTCCGAGCCGGTGAAGACCTCATTCGCAACAGTAGAGCTCACCCCTGACATCGACGGCGCTGGGGTGACCTTGATGATCGATGGCATGGAGAGTTCTCACCACAACTTCGCCGATCCCACCGCGTTGACGTTTGAGTACATGCAGTATATGCAGGCGGTGCTTCGCGCGGAGATCCCGTCCGCGAAGCACGGTGGTTCCACCCGGGGGCGTCCCCGGGTGCTACACGTCGGCGCGGCCGGGTGCACGATGGCGCGGGCAGTGAACGCCGAGTGGCCGGGGTCGCACCAGGTCGCGATCGAGACCGACGAACTCCTTGCCGCCCGGGTGCGCGAGTGGTTCGAGCTACCGCGCTCGCCGCAGTTGCGGATCCGCGTGCAGGATGGATTCGAGGCGGTACGCACCGCGCCCGAGGGGCGCTACGAGGTCGTCATCAGGGACGCGTTCGCCGACCGGCAGGCCCCGCATCACCTCACGACTGTCGAGTTCACTTCCCACGTCCGCCGAGTCCTTTCTCCCGGCGGGCTCTACCTCGCGAACAGCGCCAATCGGCCCCCGCTCACCCTCACGCGCCGGGAGGCGGCCACCGTGGGAGAGGTGTTTGACCACGTGTCGGTCATTCTGGAACCGGGCGTGCTCCGGGGCCGGCGTTACGGCAACGCCGTCATCGTCGGCTCCCACGCCCCACTCGACCATTCCCTGCACCGGGTGTTGCGCACGCTCCCCGCCCCCGCCCGGCTCCTTGCGGGCGAGGATCTCACCCGGTTCATCGCGGGGCACGGACCGCTGACGCGGGAGGACTCCCCTGCGTCGACCGCGCCCACACGCTAGGGGCGCCGCGGTGGGGGCAGGCGCGCCAATCGTGGGAATAAAAAAGTAGGCGCTCGTTCGTGAGCGCCTACTTCTTGTTGTTGTTCAGGTCTTAGACTGCGCGAACAGCTTCTGCCTGGGGGCCCTTCGGGCTGTCAACGATGGCGAACTCGACACGCTGCTCTTCGTTCAGGGTACGGAACCCATCGGATTCGATGGCCATCCAGTGAACGAAAACATCGGGGCCGCCGTCATCCTGAGCGATGAAGCCGAAGCCCTTTTCTGCGCTGAACC
>CAMXUZ010000159.1 GCA_947251855.1 uncultured Ruaniaceae bacterium | reverse complement strand
GAGATGACGACGACAACCTTTGACCCGACCGTAGGTCCTCTGCTCGCCCCCGAGCACCTCCCGGGCGGCAACGACGCCCCGCGGGTCGACGTCGTCCATGCGGCCGCATACACGATTCCGACCGAGCATCCCGAAGCGGATGGCACCTTCGCCTGGGGCTCCACGACGTTCGTCGTCGTCCACGTTCGGGCCGGGGGTGTGGAGGGGACGGGCTGGACCTACGGGTCGACGGCGATCGTCGACGTCGTCAACACGGAACTGCGTGGCGTCATCCTAGATGCTGATCCGACGGCGATCCCGGCGGTGTGGGAGGCGATGGTCGCCTCCGTGCGCAACAACATGCGGGCGGGCGTGTGCGGCTACGCGATCTCCGCGCTCGATATCGCGTTATGGGACCTCAAGGCGCGGTTGTTGCAGTGTCCGTTGAGCCAGCTCTGGGGGCAGGCTCGCCGGGAGATCCCCGTCTACGGCAGCGGCGGATTCACCACCTTCGATACCGCGCTCCTGGACGAGCAGCTCGGGCTCTGGGTAGAGCAGCTCGGCATCCCCCGGGTAAAAATAAAAATCGGGGAGTCCTGGGCGGGGCGAACCGGCCGCGATATCGCCCGGATCCACCACGCCCGTGAGCGGATCGGCCCAGGCGCTGAGTTGTTCGTGGATGCCAACGGCGCCTACACGGCGAAGGAAGCGATCCGGGTGTCAGCGGAAGTTGCTGGCGCAGGCGTCACGTGGATCGAGGAGCCCGTGAGTTCGGAGGATCTCGCCGGGCTGCGCCGAGTACGCGACTGCGTGACCGCCGACGTCGCTGCGGGCGAATACGGGTACGACGCGAGCTATTTCGCCCGCCTCTGCAGCGCCGTCGACTGCATCCAGATCGATGCGACCCGCGCTGGTGGATATACCGCGTGGCACCGGATCGCGGCGCTCGCTGCGGGGCACCAACTTCAGGTCTCCGCGCACTGCGCCCCTCACCTGCACGCCCATTGCGGGGTGAGCACTCCCAATGCCCGCCACCTGGAGTACTTCAGCGACCACGCGCGCATCGAGGAGATGTTGTTCGACGGGGCCGTTGCTCCCGTACGGGGGCAATTGCGGCCTCGGACCGAAGCCTCGGGCCACGGTATGCAACTGCGTAGCAGCGCCAGTGAGCCCTACCGAGTTCGCTGAAATCATCACGATAGGAAGGATCTAGGCCATGAGCACGACAGTCAGTGATTTCGTGATCGATCGATTGATCGAGTGGGACCTGCACCGGTTCTACGGCTACCCCGGGGACGGGATCGGCGGCTTCGATGGTGCCCTGGAGCGGGGGGAGTCCGAGGGTAAGGACTTCACGTATATTCGCCCGACGCATGAGGAGATCGCGGCGTTCATGGCGTGCGCCCATGCGAAGTTCACCGGGGAGGTCGGGGTGTGCATCGCGACGTCCGGGCCGGGCGCAGTGCACCTCCTCAATGGCCTCTACGACGCGAAAATGGATCACCAGCCGGTTGTGGCGATCGTCGGTCAGCAGGGCCGGGTCTCCCTCGGGAGCGATGCCCAGCAGCAGCTCAACCTCGAGCGGGTGTTCGAGGACGTCGCCGGTTATGTCCAAACGGTCACGACTCCGATGCAGGCGCCGCTGGTCGTGGACCGAGCGGTACGGATCGCCGCGGCGCGCCGCTGCCCGACAGTGGTGGTCCTGCCCGCGGACGTCCAGGACCTGAAGATGGAACAGCCCGCCGCGGAGCACTGGGTCTCTCGCACCGGCGTGGGTTATACCTCCACCGCCTACGCCCCGCCCGAGGCGGACCTGATCCGCGCGGCTGACGTGCTCAACTCCGGGTCGAGGGTCACGATGATGGTAGGGGAAGGCGCGCGCGGGGCGCGGGAGGAGATCATCGCTGTCGCCGAGCGTCTCGGGGCGGGCATCACCACCGCCCTCCTGGGTAAGGACGTCGTGCCCGGGGATCTGCCCTACCACACCCAACAGTTGGGGCTGCTCGGGTCGCGGCCGAGTTACGACATGATGCAAGACTGCGACACGTTGTTGATGGTCGGCACGAACTTCCCCTACGCGGAATTCCTGCCGAAGACCGGCCAAGCACGCGGGGTGCAGATCGACCTGTCACCAGCGAACCTGAGTCTGCGCTACCCGATGGAGGTCAACCTCGCCGGGGATGCACAGGCGACGCTTTCGGCGCTGCTCCCGCACTTGCAGGAGCAGACCGACCGCAGTTGGCAGGAGCACGTCATCGAAGGCATGAAGGATTGGGCCGAGGTGACCGAACGGGAGGCGATGGCCCCGGCAGACCCGATCAACCCGCGCTACGTCTATCACCTGCTTGATGAACGCTTGCCGGATAACAGCATCGTGACGGCTGACGCCGGCTCCACAGCGGATTGGTACGGCCATCACCTCAAACTTCGCGGGGACATGCGCGGTAACCTTTCGGGTTCGATGGCCTCGATGCTTGCCTCGATGCCGTATGCCCTCGCCGCGAAGTTCGCCTACCCCGAGCGGCCGGTGATCTGCACGATCGGTGACGGCGCCTTCCAAATGCTCGGCATGAACGAGATGTTCACCGTCAAGCGTCACTGGGAATCCTGGGCGGACCCGCGTTTCATCGTGATGATCCTCAACAACCGGGATCTGACCCAAGTGTCCTGGGAGATGCGCGAGGAAGGCGATCCCCGCTACGACACCTCGCAGTTGGTGGAGGACATGGACTATGGTGCTTTTGCCGAACTGCTCGGTCTGCGCGGTATCAACGTCCGGGAACCGGAGGAGATGGCAGCTGCGTGGGACGCCGCGTTCGCTTCGGACCGGCCGGTCGTGCTGAACGTCTACACAGACGCGAACGTGCCCCCACTTCCCGCGCACATCTCCTTCGAACAGGCGAAAGGATTCCTTTCCAGCCTGATCAAGGGAGACCCCGCCCAGGGGGCCGTCATCCGTAACTCCATCCGGGCGATGGGAGCGGAACTGTTCGAAAACGCCCGGAGCAAGCTGCCCTTTACCAGCGACAACACGTAAGGGCCGATGAGAAGGCTCTCATCTCTGGCCCATCTACTCGCCGAGGTGGAGGATTAGGGTGGAAGTGGAGCGCTCGATGTGCTCAGGTGGCGAATTCTCGCGGCCTACTCGAAAAAGGAAGGCAAAAAGATGATGCGTCGATCACGAGTTCTTGCAACGGCCACCCCCCTGGCGGCAGGTCTCTTCCTTGCCGG
>CAMXUZ010000158.1 GCA_947251855.1 uncultured Ruaniaceae bacterium | reverse complement strand
ATTCTCCGAATAAGAATGGGGGGTACGCCCGTCGAGAACTGCGGGAAGCTGCCCAACCCAGGGTTTCGGCAGCTTCCGGCAGTTCTCGATACCGGAACAAGCGCCGGAAGGGCCCGAGGACACCCCGAAGCCCGGCTGATGAAAAGCTCACGCCCCTGCGGGTAGTGAGATGGATACCCCTGAGAAATAAATCAGAATAAGGCATGGAGAAATAGCTTTATTCGCGTTTCTGCTGGTCGCTAAATACGTGACTAATTAGGTGCGTAATTCCGCGGGACGTTAGTCCTTTTTTGCAGGAAAACCGCGAGTAATGTGAAGAGGCACGCCAGAAAGAATTCCCCCGTTTTTATAAGGAGCAATCTATGGCGAAGGTAGGCCTCACGCTGCACCGGCGTCCTCCCTCAGAAAGTTCCGAGGTTCTTGTTCCTGGGGATGAGGGGTACCAGCCCAAATGGGGGATGGTCATCGATCTTCAGAAGTGCGTGGGGTGCGATTCGTGCACCATCGCCTGCAAGGTGGAGAACCGCACCCCGCCGGGGGTCTCCTATAACGTCGTCTTCGAGGAGGAGACCGGCGAGTTCCCCAACGTCAAGCGCACCAACGTGCCCCGCCCCTGTATGCAGTGCGACAGCCCGCCGTGCGTGTCGGTGTGCCCGGTGAATGCGACGTACAAGGCCGAGGACGGCACCGTCGTCATCGACGCTGATCGGTGCATCGGCTGCCGCTATTGCATCACCGCCTGCCCGTACGGGGCGCGCTCCTTCGATTTCGGCACCTCCTACGAGGATGAGATGCAGGGCGCGGAAGAAATCGTCGTCCCGGACTACGGGGCCGAACAGGGCAAGCGGACGAGCAAGTTCACCTCCCCGGTGGGAACCGTGCGAAAGTGCACGTTCTGCACCCACCGCCTCGAGCGCGGGGAGGAACCCGCATGCTGCGAGACCTGCATCGGTGACGCCCGCTACTTCGGGGACCTCAATGACCCCGACTCCGTGGTTGCGAAACTCGCAGCGGACCCGCGCGCCTTCCGGTTGAAGGAAGAGTTCGGCACCGCACCCCGCGTCTACTACTTGAGATGAGCCCCGCGATGAGCACTGAAGTGAAGACCCCGCCCCCTGCCCCGACCGAGCGCCGGCCGTCCCTATGGCAGCGCATCGTGGCCGATCACAAGCGACGCTCCGACATAGCGTATGCCGACTCCACACTCCCGCGCTCGGTCATCAACCGACGCAAAATCCTGTGGTACGCGGCGCTCGTGTTCATCATCGCGCTGACGATCGGCCCCGCGATCAACCGGCTCGTCAACGGACTAGAGGTCACCGACCTCACGAGTCAGATGCCCTGGGGCGCGTGGGTGGCGTTCTACATCTTCTTCGTCGGACTCTCCGCCGGAGCGTTCATCCTCTCCTCCCTCGCATCGGTGTTCGGCATGGCCCAGTTCGACCGCATCGGCCGTGCGGCGCTGGCGAGCGCGATCGTTTCCATGGGCGTCGCGCTCGTCTTCATCGGATTCGACCTGGGCCGGTGGGACCGTGCCGTCTCGACTCTCTACCACTTCCACTGGACCAGCCCGCTGTCGTGGGAGGTGCGCTTCTACATCATGTACATCGCGCTGCTCATTGCCGAGCTCGTCATCGCGCTCCTCATCCACCGGCGGATGATGCGTAGTATCCCCAAGGGCCATCGGTTGCTGAAGATCCTCGGGATCATCGGCTTGCCCCTCGCGATCTTCGGAGTGCACGGCGGTACGGGAACGATCTTCGCCGTGGTCCAAGCACGTGGAATGTGGTTCGGGGGATTGTTCCCAGACATCTTCGTGCTCTCCGCGGTCGTCTCCGGCACCGCGTTGTTGACGATCGTGTACTACGTGCAGTCCCGTGCCGTGGGGCGGCCGATAAACAAGTCCCTCATCAAGAACCTCGCGATCGTGCTGTCTGCGGTCCTGGCGATCGATCTGGGACTGACGTTCTATGAGTTCATCATCCCGTTCCTCTCCGACCACACCGAACTTGCGACGATGACCGTGCAGATGAGCGGACCGTTCTGGTGGACGTTCTGGATCGTGCAACTGCTGATCGGCATGATCATCCCCTTCGCCATCACGATCTCCGCGCTGAAGAAGAAGCCGGGGGCGGTCGTTTTCGCCTCCGTTCTGACGGTGATCGGGATCATCGCCGTCCGGTTCAACATCGTCGTCCCCCCGCTGATCCCACCGGTCATCGAGGGATACCCGATGAACGACTACTTCCCCACCCTGAATGAGATCGCCGTGAGCGTGTGTTTCATCGCCGCAGGCGTGCTCGCATACTCGCTGATCGCTGAGTTCCTCCCGATCCACGAACCGGATCCCGCGGAACGTGAGGAACTGAAGGCGGCCGAAGCAACCGCGGCCCCGGAAGGAAACGACTGATGACTGAGCAGAACACCCCGGCCCCGCAGACCGACGAGCCTCGCGGCCCCAAGCGCCGCACCGTCATCGGTGTGGGAGGGGGGATCGCGGGCGCCGGCGCGCTCGGCGTGATGTTCCACGAGGGCTTCCCGGGCCGGTACGAACAACCGACTGAGCACGGCAAGGGAGACGCCGACGACGCCTA
>CAMXUZ010000157.1 GCA_947251855.1 uncultured Ruaniaceae bacterium | reverse complement strand
GGGTCTGTCCCGCGCGCAGCCACACGCCGGGGGCGGTGTCGGCCTGCGGCTCGTCGGCACGGCTCGCGAAGGCGGTCTCGGTCGAGGTGACCCGGACGACGCGGGAGCGGAGGAAGATCAGCGACGCGATGCCGGTGGCGGCGATGACGAGCACGGAGATCTCGCCGAAGGTGTCCCACGCGCGGGTGTCGACGAGGGCGACGTTGACGATGTTCTTGCCGTAGCCGAAGTGCAACGTCTCGTCGGGGAAGTCCACGGAGACGGGGTCGGCCACGCGCATCGTCGGCGCGACGAGGGCGAGCCAGCACACGACGACGGCGACGCTCACCGCGATGAGGATCCGCCACCACCGGTCCCCGCGCAGCCACCGTTGGGAGAAGTACGGGGGAAGGCGGCGCAGCACGAGCACGAACACGATGAGGGTGACCGTCTCGACGAGGGCTTGGGTGAGGGCGAGGTCGGGCGCGCCGTGCAGGGCGAACAGGCTCACGACCCCGTAGCCGGTGATCCCCACGAGCACGGCCGCTTTGAGGCGGCGCCGGGAGCGGAAGGCGAGGATCGCGCCGATGCCGATGACGAGGGTGACGATGGCCTGGGCCGGGGAATCCCACAGGCGCAGCTGCCGGGGCCAATACCCTCCGGCGATGAGGGTGCCGGTGGTGAGCGCGACGGTGGTCAGCAGGATGAGCGCGAGGTACAGCGGCAGCGAACCGCGTTGGGTGCGGGCGGTGATCGCCACCGAGACGCGGTCGAGCCGGCGCATGAGCACGCGGTAGCCGGTGTCGGTATCGGGGACCTTGGGCAGCCCCTCCTGCCAGGTTTCGAGTTGACGGTGGCGGTAGGAGAGCAGGGCGCCCACGACGATGATGACCGCGGTGAGCGCGAGCGGGATCCCGAACCCCGCCCACAGGCTCAGATGGCCCACCGCCCCTTCGGGGTAGGTGTTGGCGTAGGAGATGAACAGGGCCTCCCCCGCCGCTGGTACGAGCCCGGCGATGATCCCCGCGACGGCGAGCACGTTCGGGGAGACGAACAGGCCCCAATGCTCGGGGGTGAGCGGGGTCGGTTCCACCCCGTGCTTGCGGCTGTAGGCGCCCCACAGGAAGCGCATCCCGTAGGCGAAGGTGAGGATGGACCCGATCGTCAGCGCGGTGAGGAGCACGTACCGCCACGGGTCGCTCGAGTGCAGCAGCCCCTCGAGCGCGGCCTCCTTGCCGACGAAGCCCGCCGCGGGGGGCAGCCCCACCATGGAGATGACGGCGAGCACACCGGGGATCGCCGCCGAGGGCAGGCGCCGTCCGAGGCCGGAGAGTTCCCGCAGGTCGCGGGTTCCTGCGCTCGCATCGATCGCCCCGACGGTGAGGAACAGCGCGGCCTTGAACATCGCGTGCGCCCCGATGAGCGCGAGCCCGGCGAGGGCGACGGCGCGGTCGCCGTGGCCGACGAGGAGGATGAGGAACCCGAGTTGGGAAACGGTGCCGAAGGCGAGCAGCAGTTTCAGATCGTGTTGGCGCAGCGCCCGGTACCCGCCGTGGATCATCGTGATCCCCCCGAGGGCGAGTACGAGCCACCGCCACACGGGCAGCTCCGCGTAGGCGGGGGCGAGCCGGGCGACGAGATACACCCCGGCCTTCACCATCGCCGCGGCGTGCAGGTACGCCGAGACGGGGGTGGGGGCGGCCATCGCCCCGGGGAGCCAGAAGTGGAACGGCACGAGCGCGGATTTGGTGATCGCCCCGACGAGCACCGCGGCGATCGCGACGCTCACGAGGACGCGACTGACGCCGTCGCCCCCGAGAACGGGGTTGGCGACGAGTTCGGTCAGGGAGTAGGACCCGCCGGGGACCTCCCCGAGCACGACGATCCCCCCGAGCATGGCGAGCCCGCCGAAGGTCGTGACGATGAGGGCTTGGAGCGCGGCGCGGCGCGCCCCTCGGCGTTCGTGATAGTGCCCGACGAGGAGGTAGGAGAAGATCGTCGTGAGTTCCCAGAACACGTACATCGCGACGGTGTTATCGGTCGTCACGAGGCCGAGCATCGCCCCGGCGAAGGCGAGGAAGATCGCGGCGAAGCGGCCCAGACCCGTCGCGTGCCCGGAGAAGTACCAGGTGCAGTAGGCGAGCACGAAGAAGCCGATCCCACCGACGAGCAGGGTCATGAGCCAGGAGAGCACGTCGAGGCGGAAATCCAGGCTCATCCCCAGGCTCGGCGCCCAGTTGATGAGGATCTGCGGCCCGTTCCCGGCGAGCACCTCCCGGGTGTGGGAGAGGGCCCACAGCGCGGTCGCGGCGGGGATGAGCGCGAGGACGAGGAACCCCTTGCGTCCGAGGAATCGCATGAGCGTAGGCGCAGCCAGCGCAGCGATGGTATACGCAAGAAGTAGTGGGATCACGTCCGCTCCGGGTGTGGGCGTGGTCAGGGTCAGGCCGGGAACAACGGTGCCGGCAAGAGCCAATGCCTCGGGATTAATGGGTCCACCCGGGCGAAAGCCCTTTACATTCTACCCCCGAAAATTATGTCCGTTCGCGCCCGCGGCCCGAATTTTTCCTACAGCACCGCTGGTCACCAGCGGGAAGGGCGGGCGCGGGGGCGTCAGTCGAGGACGACGAGGAAGCCGTCGTCGTCGCTCAGGTGCGCGTGCCTCTGCCCGCCGGCGGCGTCGAGGACGGCTGCGGCGGCCTCCTCCACCAGGGCGGCGGCC
>CAMXUZ010000156.1 GCA_947251855.1 uncultured Ruaniaceae bacterium | reverse complement strand
CCGGGCGATATCGAGGGCGTGGGTGTCGATATCCGTATCGCCCTCGGTGATCCATTGGGCGACGAGCCGCCCCATGCCCGGGGCTTCCTTGATCCAGACCGCGGCCGCCGACCACAACCCGCCCACTTCCGTCTCCCCCACGAGCGGCATCGCGTCGGGGGTGAGAGAAAGCAGCCCGTTGATCGCGAGCGCGGTCGGCAGGTCCCGGCCGAGGATGGCCGGAAACAGTTCCCGGGCCTGGAGTAGTTGCGCGGAGAAGTCTTCGGGCGTGAACGGGAAGCTCGTCGGGGACGCCTGCTCGCTCTCGCCCACGCGAGGAATCTCGTCCGGCTCGTGCAGGATCGGCCGGTGAGCGTACGAGCCGATCTCGAGGTTGGGCCCCCGCTGGCGCTCGTACATCTTATTGTCCATGTCTCGCACGAGTGGGAAACTGATCCACTCGCTGCCCTCGAATTCCGGAATCGGACCGACGTCGATCATCTGGTGCACGGCGGGCGTGAGGGGAATTGTGGCGCCACCTAGCGCGGCGACCTTCGGGCTCCACACACCGCACGCGAGGACCACGACGTCCGCGGCGATCTCCCCGGCGCTCGTGCGCACCGACTGCACCCGGCCGCCCCTGACGTCGAACCCGGTCACCTCCACGTTCTCGCAGGTCGTGAGTGCACCCAGCTCCTCGGCGCGTTCACGCATGATGCGGCCCGCTTCGACCGGGTTCACGATCGCTCCCGAGGGCGTGTAGAAGCCGCCGACGAGGAGGCCCGCGTCGATGTAGGGCACGAGCTCACCGATCTCCTTCGGCGAGACCAGATGCGCCTCGATGCCCCAGGATCTTGCCGACATCATTCGCCGCTGGAACTCCGCGTACCGCTCCTGGGTGCGCGCCACCTCGAGTCCCCCGCAGTCGTGCAGCACCCCGAGTTCGGTGTATTGGCGCACGGAGTCGAGCGTGAGATCGGTGAGCCCCTTGGAGTGATCGACGGGGAAGACGAAGTTCGAGGCGTGGCCCGTGGAGCCGCCCGGATCGGGCAAAGGCCCCTTCTCGAGCAGCACGATGTTGCGCCAGCCCATATCCGCGAGATGCCACGCGATCGAATTACCCGCGATGCCCGCCCCGACGATGACCACATCCGCCTGCGTGGGTACCTTTGCCATGACATCCTCCATTAGCTGCCACAGAGATACTGTTCGTCCACGGTAGCCCTCGGCCGCTGGTTTGACCATGATGAATCCTCGCGCTCGCCTTAGAGTTGGAGCGTGAGTACTCTGCCTGAAAAAGTTTCCGAGACCTTCGATCCCGCCAGATGGCGCCTCATCGAGGGATTTGAATTCACCGATATCACCTACCACCGCGGTGTTGATCGCACCGGCGCAGATGAGCAGGACCTGCCCGTGGTGCGTATCGCATTCGACCGCCCGGAGGTGCGCAACGCCTTCCGCCCCCACACCGTGGATGAACTCTACCGAGCCCTTGACCACGCCCGGATGAGCTCCGACGTCGCCGCCGTCATCCTCACGGGGAACGGCCCGAGCCCCAAGGATTCCGGATGGGCCTTCTGCTCCGGCGGCGATCAGCGGATCCGCGGGCGCGATGGTTACCGCTACGCCGAGGGTGAGACGGCCGCCGACATCGACCCGGCACGGGCGGGGCGCCTGCACATCCTGGAGGTGCAGCGCCTCATGCGCACGATGCCCAAACCGATCATCGCGGCCGTGTCCGGGTGGGCCGCCGGGGGCGGGCACTCGCTCAACGTCGTCGCCGACCTCTCGATCGCCTCGCTCGAGCACGCGAAGTTCATGCAGACCGACGCGAACGTCGGTTCGTTCGACGCCGGTTACGGCTCCGGGCTACTCACGCGGCAGGTCGGGGATAAGCGGGCCCGGGAAATCTTCTTCCTCGCCCGCGAATACTCCGCGCAGGAGGCCGAGCGCTGGGGAGTGGTCAACGAGGCGGTTCCGCACGCGGAGCTCGAGGACGCCGCACTGGAGTACGCCCGCATCATCGCGACGAAGTCGCCGCAAGCGATTCGAATGCTGAAGTTCGCGTTCAACCTTGTTGACGACGGCCTCGCCGGGCAGCAGGTGTTCGCCGGGGAGGCTACTCGTCTCGCGTATATGACGGACGAGGCGGTCGAGGGACGTGACGCGTTCCTTGAGCGCCGCGAACCGGATTGGTCTCAGTTCCCGCGATACTTCTAGGACTGTCACTACTTCTAGGACTGTCACTGCTTCTGCTGCGTCGGCTCGGTCTTCCCAGCGAGGCGGAAACGGACTGAACCGCGCATTTTCGAACATTTGTTCACACACCCTAGACATCGTACGCGCGTTCGATATAATGGTGTTATGTACACCGACGCCAGCCCCGCGATAACCAATGTTGAGGATGTCCTCGACGGCGTTGCCGGGGTGCGCGAACAGCTCCGGCTCCTCGACCGCGGCCTCGTAGTCCTCGCGGTGGAGTGGGCGAAGCATCATCCCACTGACCCCTACCCGCCCGATCACCCCGGATTCGAGGGAATGGAAGACCAGTGGGTTTTCGATCAGCTCAGCGCCAAAGGGTGTCTGGCGTTCGACGACGATTCCATCACCGAGTTCGCGATCGCGGCCGGTTTGACGGAACACACGGCGCGGAAACTCGTTCGTGAATCCCTCATGCTCGTGCACCTCCTTCCCCGCGTGTGGTCCCGCGTACTCGCCGGTGGGCTCGACGTGTGGCGCGCCCGCCTCCTCGCCGGGGACTGTTTCGACCTCACCCCGTCGGCCTTCGATTTCATCGACCGGCACATGTCTGAACGCACCGCGCGCATCACGCAGACCTCCAGGGATCGGATAGTCGCCGAAGCTCGGAAACGCTTCATGGCGGAAGCCGAAGAGACCGAAGATGACCAGGCCAAGAGCATGCGCGCCGTCGAGGTCTACACGAACGAACACCACCGGGGCATTGTTCCGGTGCTCGGCCACATGGACCTCCCCGACGCCCTCGCGCTGGATGCCGCACTCACCGCGGGCGCTCAAGCGCTCAAGGACGCAGGCTCCGACGCGCCCCTGGGCACCCGCCGTGCCTGGGCGTTGGGCGACCTCGCACGCAGCGCGACGGGGCACGGCACTCTGTTCTCGGATTCGTTCTCTGACGGCGGCGCCGTCCTCTCTTCCGAGCCCGCGGATCTGCCCAAGGGCACGTGGGTCCCGGCGGACCTCGCCGACACCGTCCCGCCCACGGAACCCGCGCCCCGTCCATTCTGGAACGGCAAAGGTGCGAGCCCTCCCGGCGTCAAACTCTTCATCCACCTGCCCCATTCGGCTGTTTCTGAGCCGTCCCGCGGCGTCGCGGCGGTAGAGGGCAAGGGAGTTCCGGGGCCGATCGTCTGCGACCCACGAACGATTCGCGAATGGTTCACCCGCCCCACGCTCACAGGAGCTTTCGCGCCGGAGGTCAACGTCCGCCCCGTGCTCGACCTCGAGGAATCCATCAACTCCGATGCGTATCAGCCTCCCCGACGTGCCCGCGAGCACGTTCAACTCTCGCACGACACGTGCGCATTCCCGTTCTGCACCCGCCGAGCACATCAGTGCGACACCGACCATACTGAACCGTGGAAACCCGATGGCACCGGCGGTGCAACCTGCACCTGCAACCTCGCTCCCCTGTGCCGCACTCACCACCGGCTGAAGACCCACGCCGACAATTCCCCGGTGACGAGCGGGAAGCACAGCGCATGGTCCTACGTGCACCTGGGTGATGCGGAGTATTACTGGACCGGGCCGCGCGGGATGCAATTCATCCGCACGAATGCGGGCACCTACAGCGCCCGAACGGAACGCAATGACGGCGCGCCGGCTCACCCTGGCGCACAGCTCGCGAACGCACCCGCAGCGCCGGTCGATCTCGGTGACGATGAGGACCGCGAGCGCGCGGAAGACCTCATCGAAGCGCTCCTCGCTAAATCTGCCAGCACCCGCGCGGTCCATGGCCGCGACTACCCGCCGTCGTGGACCGTTCCTGAGCCATCGCCCCTCAGCCTCCCGCCAGAGGCCGATCCCTTCATCGACGAGGAGGATCCAGGGTGTTCCATCGCCTTCTTCATCCCCTACCATCCACCTCCCGGCACTCCCGAATGGAAACTCGCGAACCGGGGCGCTGCCGCCTAGCTCACCTTCACACTGCCGCCCTGGTTCGGCACGAGTTCAACCCAGGTTTTCCCCGGCGCCAAGGTGAGCTCCTCGCCGTCAGCGCCGACGAGTCGAAGGGGATCAGCATCGCCGTCCTTCTCCCACGTCCCGTCGACCACGTGTCCGCCACTGAACACCATCGCCTCGCCCGAACCGGTGAGAACCGTCTCCGGGACCATCGATCCCGCGGCATCGCGGTTCCCGGTGTCCCGCACCTCAACGCGAACCACCACGACGTTGGCCGCCTCCAAGGGGGCTCCCGATTCCGCATGTGCCGCTTGGCCAGACTCCATCCGCTGCCAGACCTCCCCGTTCCACTGCCAGGAGGGTTTTGACGCGGGGAAGCTCGTCTCCACGGTATTCGCCTCACTCCCTGCACGCACAGCAGCGGGGTCCTCGCCCTCATCTGGGTACGAAAACAGTTCCGGGGGTGCTTCGGCCTCGCTCACCTCGCCGAGCAGCTGCTCGGTGTCGCCGAATAACCGGTGGTCACCTTGTCGGTTCGGATCGCGGTAGAACCCAGCGTTCCCACCGTCGTGAGAGATCAGGCTCACGCCCGCCGCGGAGATCTTCGCCTGGTACTCGGCTTGGCCACCAGAAAACGCTAATCCACCCCCGACCTGTCCCGCGATCGCAGCGTCCATCGGCCGCACCGAGCGAACCGGACCGATCGCCTCCGGAAGGTCGGAGTGGAACATCGCTACGAACCGGGTCATGCCACCTTCAACAAGCTGCTCCCACACGATGTCCGCGCGGTCCAACCCGCCCTGCGGGCGCGCGCCCGGAGAGTTCTCAATCTTCACGCTGAGCGCAGGCCCGAACTCGGCCTCCTCTGCGCTCACGCCGGTGAGCGGCCACGAGTGGGTCTGCTGCGGATCTGGAGTGTCCTCCACGACCGGTTCCGGACGCTCGATGGACGCGGAGTCCTTTCCCGCTCCGGCCCCGCACCCGGCAACCGTAACGAAGAGGACCGCAGAGAGGGCCGCGAGCAGGTGAGAAGGTTTACCCTTGAACAGTGGCATGAGCCAACTTTATATCCTGAGGAAAACCCGTGAAACCGTTCCTTACCCACCTTCGCGCCGCGCTCGACGGCGCGGGTGAATTAGTGCTCGGAACCGACCGGAGCCTGCTCCCCGCCCCCCTCCCCGAGGAGGTGAGCATCGTCGTCACCACCTCCGGGTCCAGCAGCGGGGTCGGCCG
>CAMXUZ010000155.1 GCA_947251855.1 uncultured Ruaniaceae bacterium | reverse complement strand
GGCTTGCCGTCATGGGGCGGGTGCCCATTCCGGCTTGAGCCACTCGTTGAACTGGATCTCCCCGCCGTCGAGGGTCACGAGGGCGGCTTCCTTCTGCGGGTCGTGCCCGTCCTCAGCGCTGGACCACTGCAGGTTCCCGGTGAGGAGTTCGTACTGGATCTCGGTCATTGCCTTGGCGACGGCGTCACCATCGGTGGTGCCGGCTTCTTCCATGCCGAGTAGCACGGCGCGGGCGGTGTCGTATCCGATCGCGACGAGGGCGGTGTCGGGTTCTTCGCCGTGCTTGTCTTCGTACAGTTGCATGAAGTCGGGCACGAGCGGGTTCGCTTCTTCGCTGAGGAAGGCGTGGGTGGAGTAGGAGTCGTCGTTGCCGTAGTCGGCGCCGAGCACGCTCCAGAGCTCGGGGTCGTCGTAGGTGTCCCCGCCGTAGATCGGGGTGTCGATCCCCGCGGCGCGGATGTCGCGGACGATGAGCCCGAGGTCAGGCATGTAGGAGGACACGAAGATGACGTCGACGTCGTGGGCTACTGCCTGGAGGCGTTGGAGCTGGGCGGAGAAGTTCTGGTCGCCTTGGGTATAGGTGTCTTCCGCAACGACCTCACCTCCGAGGTGTTCCCAGGTCTCGATGAAGTATTCACTCAGGGACTTGGTGTAGTCGATGAAGGTGTCGGTGACGACGTAGGCGTTCTCGTACCCCTCCTCGTAGGCGTGTTCAGCAGCGGCCGCGCCCATCGTGGTGTTCCACATCGCAATGGTGAACTGCTTGTCACCGAGCGTCTCGGAGCCGAACAGCGGCGAGGACGCCCCCGGGGAGATGCCGACGATGCCCGCGGACTGCGCGGCGCGTGCGGCCGGGCCACCGAAGTCGAAGTCGGCGGGGGTGATGATCGCGTTCGCACCCATGTCCACGAGCTGTTCACCGTTGTTGCCGACGGTGACCGGGTCGCTCTTGCCGTCGAGGTTGACGAACTTGACTTCTTTACCCAGCACCCCGCCGTCGTCGTTGAACTCGTCAATGGCGAGCTCAATTCCGCGCATGATGGGTTCATCCAGCGGCGCCTGGATGCCGGTGAGGCAAAGGCTTCCCCCGATGATGATTTCCGAGCCGTCGCCCTCAACCTCCGGAGCTGCTTCGCCCTCTGCCTCAGCGGGTTCGGGTTCAGTGGCAGCCGGATCAGCACCGCATGCACTCAAGCTAAGTGCGAGAGCAGCAAAAGTCGCTACTCCCCAAACTGACTTTTTCATTGTTCTCCTCTTTGAACCCCGACGCGTTGTTGCGACAAGAGTGGCGTCGTAGTCACTCTTGTGCGCTCGCGGTTGGGCGATCAAACTCATCCACCTGGTCGATTCGCCAGACTTTGAGCCAGATTGCCAGAATTTGAGACAGTTTGCAAAAAATAGCAGGAATATCCCACCCACTGAATTCGCCGGCAGCGAAACCAGCAAATCGGGGGGAAATCCCGTGCGCTAGCGGGTGGAAAGCGACATCACGAGATTGGTAGGCCCCCGCGGAAGAGATGGCGAGGACAAGAGAGAGGGAATCAGTGAATACCGGCGGGCCTTCAAAGTCGAACTCGAAGACCTCGCCGGCGCTATGCAACCGGACGTATTGAAGCCCGAAAGTCTAGACGACCGTTGCCCACGCGGCGCCTCGCCCCGCTGACGCCGTATTCAGACATCGCGAGGGAGCCGACGAACGCGATGAACGCCGCCACCCTTCAACCTTCTGAGGTTCCGAAGGAAAATGCGCTGGCGAACAAGGACGGCCGGCGCCGGTACTGGGCCCGCGCAACCGATCCTCGGCGCTCGCGTGGGAGGTCATGGTGATTGTGATGAGGATGAGGACGGCGAGAGTGGCGATCCCGATGGTGATGCCGCCGCGGTGGCGCCGTTTCCCTCATCCCTGCCCGCCGCCCCTAACCGATGCTGCGGGAGAAGTCCGCCGCGGTCCGGGGAGTCGACGCCGCCCGAGATGACTGCGCGCCCCGGTTCCGGGAACGGCGAGAGCCGCCTGGACGCTCGCTTCGGTTTCGACTCGCTGCTCCGCCCTTACCGCGGGACCTCGCCCCGCGATTGCGACCGGATTGGCCTCCAGACTTGCCCGCGGGCTGCGGTTGTTTCGGCTGCACGCCCGCCCGCTCCGCTGCTTCGGCTGGCGTGAGGAATTCACGCTCGCCCGGCGCGAGTTCGGCGAGGATCGGCGCGTCGGGGCCGGCCCCCGTGAATGTCGGCCTGATCTTCGCCTGCCGGAGCAGACTGCGAACGTCGCCGCGCTGTTCGGGCAGTTCCAAGGTGATGACCGTGCCAGAGGCACCGGCGCGGGCGGTCCGCCCAGAGCGGTGCAGGTACGCCTTGTGCTCACTCGGCGGGTCGGCGTGCACCACGAGGCCGACATCATCGACGTGGATCCCCCGGGCCGCGATGTCGGTCGCGACGAGGGTGCGGACGCGCCCAGAGTGGAAGGCATCGAGGTTACGGGTGCGGGCGTTCTGGCTGAGATTGCCGTGCAGGTCCACGGCAGGAACGCCGAGGGCGACGAGCTGCTTGGCGAGCTTCTTCGCGCCGTACTTCGTACGCGTGAACAGGATGGTGTTGCCGGGTGCAGCGGCGAGTTCGGCAACGACCTGGGTGCGGGCGCCTGCCTCGATCCGCAGCACGTGGTGGTCCATCGCGGACACCGGCGAGTGGGCCGAGTCTGCCTCGTGGGTGACCGGCTTGTTCAGGAACTGGGTGACGAGCGTGCGCACCCCAGCATCGAGCGTCGCGGAGAACAGCATCCGCTGCCCGCCTTTGGGGGTGGCGTTCAAGATGCGGCGCACGCCGGGCAGGAAGCCCATGTCGGCCATGTGATCGGCCTCGTCGATGACGGTGATCTCCACCGCAGACAGGTCGCACAGGCCCTGGCCCATGAGGTCCAGGAGCCGGCC
>CAMXUZ010000154.1 GCA_947251855.1 uncultured Ruaniaceae bacterium | reverse complement strand
GTGTCTGCTGCGGGAGCGCCGGCGAGGGCGATCGCGGTTGCGCCGATGACGGCCCCGGTGGTGTGTACGGTCCGATCCTTGCGACGGGCCATGAAAACTCCTGCTCGACGGTGACGAGGTGCTCAAGAGGTTCTTGAGACGCGTGAGACTAAAGTGACAATAGTGGTTATACGCGTGTCGAGCAACCCTCCTGGAGAGTTCTGCGCTATCGCCGGAGGGTTACTGGTTGCGGGTGATCGCCGCGGTAGCGAGTTCGCGGAGCAGCTGATCCTGCTCGGGAGGCAGGTCGAGCGCATCGATCGCCGCCTGCGCGGTGGCCGCGCGCTGGGTGATGAACTCTTCCACCGCCGCGAGGGCCCCGCAGGAGGTGAGGATCTCTCGGACCTCCACCACCTGGTCCTCGGTGAGGTCGGGATCGCCGATCCGGGATCTTAAGATCTCGATCTCTGGCGGCGAGGCGAGGGTCATTGCGGAGGTCACGAGCACGGTGCGTTTGCCTTCCCGCAAGTCATCCCCCGCGGGTTTCCCGGTCACGGACGGATCACCGAACACGGAGAGCACGTCGTCGCGCATCTGGAAGGCCTCGCCCACGGGCAGACCCACGGCGCGGATCGCCTCGCAGCCCGCGCGGTTCGCGCCCGCCATCGCCGCACCGAGCGCGAGTGGGTGCTCCACGGAATATCGGGCAGATTTCGCTTTGATCACTCGCCGCGCGCGGTCGAGGTCGACCTCGGGATCGTCCGCCCATGGGGCGGATTGGGCGTAGATGTCCAGGTACTGACCCACCGTCACTTCCGCCATCATCTCCTCGAATACCGGCCGGGCCGCCGAGGCGGTCTCGGGGTGATCGACGAGTGCGGCCTGGAGCTCGGATTCCGCGGCGACGAGCAGGAGATCCCCGAGGAGGAGCGCCCCGGCAGCTCCGAAGGCGTCGGGGTTGGAGATCATCGCCCGCTCTTCGTGCAAGGCCCCGAACTGTAGGTGCGCGGCCGGCAGGCCACGTCTGCTGAGCGAGGCGTCCATGAGGTCGTCGTGCACGAGCGCGGCGAGTTGGAACAGTTCCAACCCGGCCCCGGCGGTGATCTCCGCGGGGGCGAGCGGGTGGCCCCCGAAGCACCGCCAGCCCGCGGCGAGGAAACTCGCCCGCAGCCGTTTGCCCCGTTGCAACAGTGGCTCGGCGATGTCGAAGAGGTCGGCGACCTCGCGGCCGAGGGTGGAGAACTTCTCCCGGTAGGCCCGGAGTTGAATGTCCAAGCGGTGGGAGACGGCGGAACGCAGCGCGATCAGTGATTCTTCAGGCACGCCTCCAGCCTATCCTCGCGCCACGGCTGCTTTCCCCACCTGCCCCGCCCTCCACAACGAGGCGGCCCCACCCGCGCCTCGAGCGCGGGCCGGCGCACAGTGAGCTATGACTGATCTCGCTGATACCCCGATCCCGCTGGATCTCGACGATCCGGTGGAGCTACTTTCCTTCGTCCCCTACCAGTTCGGGTTCCACCTCGCTGATTCCTTCGTCATCCTCACCTCCCGGCGGGAACGGGGGGCGAAGCAGTTGGGTTTCCTCGCCCGTGTCGACACCGCGGCCCTGCTCGATCCCGGTCTGGCGCAGCATACCCGCGCGTCGATGCGGGAGAGGCTGGACGCCCAGTTGACATGCGAGGGCTTTCTCATCCTCTACGACGAGCAGCTCTTTGCCGCCCTCACACCAGGCCCGCCCGGTGATCCCCACCAAGAGGGGCGGGTCGCCCGGCTGCTCACCGAGATCGCCCGCTGGTTCGATGACGGCCGCTTCGACCCCGAACGCACCTACATCGTCTCCCGGGAACGGTGGCGGTGCCTCGCCTGCGCCGTCCCGGGGCACTGCGGGAGCAGCGGCCAACCCGTCTCGGTGCTCGCCCACTCCACCATCGCAGCGTGGATGGTCCTGGCCGGCCGGCAGGTCGCCCCGAGCAGAGAGCACCTCATCGTCCTGCCCGATGCGCCGCCCGAGGGAGCCCTCACCGAGCGGGTACGGCGGGAACTCGACCAGATCCACCGGCGCCGGGGGCGCGCCCCTTCCTTCGCCTGGGAACGGATGACGGTACGGAAATGGACGCGCGCGCTCGAAGCCAGCACGCGGGCAGATACGGGCGGCGTGTCCCTGCGCCCGCCCGAGCTCGCGCTGCTGGCACTGTCCCTGCACACCACCACGATCCGCGACAACGTCATCTACGCCGCCTGCACGGGCAGAGCGATCCCCACGGTCAGCACCGACGCACACTTCACGCGACTATTTCGCAGGCCCGGCCCGCCTCCGCCGGCCCACATCTACCGGTACCTCGACCTCCTGCACGCCGCCGCGCGGCACTGCCCGCCGGGCGTCCGCGCCCCGGTGCTGACCACCTGGGCGTGGTGCAACTGGTGGGCCGGAAACGGCGCGGAGGCGAACATCCTCATCGACCTCGCCCGGGAGACCGACCCGGACTACTCGCTCGCCCACACCCTCGACAGGGTCCTTTCCCAAAACCTGCTCCCACCATGGATGGGGCCTTCGACAACGCCCTAGCGGTAGGCCCAATGGTCTACTTCCTTGTTCGAGAACCGGGTAGGGTCAGGGAGGTACAAGGAGGTTAGATGTGGCAGTAGTAGCCGGGTTTATCGCAAATGAAGAAGGTCGGGCGGCGCTCTCGGCTGCCATCGAGGAGGCACGCA
>CAMXUZ010000153.1 GCA_947251855.1 uncultured Ruaniaceae bacterium | reverse complement strand
TCTTCGGCGCGGCGCTTCGCCTCCCGCACGAGTTCGAGGTGGCCCTCGTGCAGGGCTCCCATCGTCATCACCACCGCCCGGTGGCGGCGGGTGAGGAGCCCGTGGAGTTCCGAGATCGTCGTTGCCACCCGGGTACCGGGCGCGGCGGACTCGCCACGCGCGTTCGTCCCCTCGAGCACGTCAACGATCTGCACGGCAGCTGCGGGGCTCAGGAAGTCCAGTTCGACGGCGCGGCTCGTCGTCGCCCGCGCGAGTTCCCGGTAGGTCGGTAGGATTTCGGGGTTGGTGCGGGCGAGGGCCGCCACGTGGGCGGCGATCGTGCCGACATCTCCGCGCCGGATCGGGCCGGTGAGCGCATGGTCCCCCGATGCCAGCGCCCCTTCCAACGCCGCGCCGAGGAGGGGGGCGAAGAGCTTCCCGGTTTCTTCCACCCCGGCCCGCTCGAGGATCCGGCGGGCCTGCGATACGAGGGTGACGAGGTGGTTCGCCCCGTGGGCGAGGGCGGCGTGGTAGACCTCATGCGCCTCGCCCGGGAGGACGATCGGCTCGCCGCCCATTTCCACCACGAGGGCTTGCCCGATCGGGAGCATCGCCGGCCCCGCGGTGATCGCGAAGGGTGCCCCTTCCAGGCGGCCCAGATCCACCGACGTGCCGGTGAAGGTCATCGCCGGGTGGATGGCGATGGGAATCGCGCCCTGTTCGGTCGCCGGGGCAAGAACGTCCATTCCGTAACGCCCCGCGGTGTGGACGACGATCTGGCCGGGGGCGAACAGGCCCAGTTTCGCAAACCCGGTGACGACCTCGGCCAGCACGTCGTCGGGCACCGTGAGCAGCACCAGGTCGTTCCCCGTGAGCGCGTCGTCGGGATCGACGATCGGCACCCCGGGCAGTAGCACCTCGATGCGTTCGCGCGATTCCGCACTCGCCCCGGACACCGCCGTGACCTCGTGCCCGCAGCCGCGCAGCGCGTGGGCGAGGACGGCGCCGACCCGCCCGGCGCCCACGACACCGATCTTCAGGCGTCCGGGCCGGTTCGCTAGTGGGCTCACTTCTCATTCCACCTTGTTGAGTCGTTGGTCGCGGTCAAGGATACCGCTTAGGAATCGCGGCGGGTTTCCTCCGCGTCCACGGGTGGTGGGGAGGCAGCGGCGGGAGGATCAGGGGGTGGGGCGGGCCGTTCCATCCATCGCTCCGGGCCTGCGCTGCGCCGCGATGCCCGCGCACGCTTCGAGGCGGCGTGGATGAATCTGCGCGCATCGACGAGGTCGAGGTGGGGAACGACCGGCGCGATGCTTCCCGGGGTCGTGTGCACGGCGACGTTGGCGAGGCGCAGGGCCCGCTCGATCGGACCCTGCTCCGCCCCGAGCGATTGGATCCTCGCGTTGGGCACGATGACTGAGCGGCGGGTGAGGCGCCCGCGGCGGATGATCGTGGCCGCGGAGGTGGCCGTGTACCCGGTGCGCCGCCACACGAGCGGGTCGATCCACCGGGCGCGCTGGGGACTCGTGACGAAGCCGCCCGCGCGCCCACGCCCGCGCAGCGAGAGGTCGATGAGCTCGAGGGGGTCTTCCACGCCGAGGTCGGGGAGGATGAGGGACAGGAGGTGGGTAGCCTCCTCCTGGGTCGCCACCGGGTACAGCGTGGGCTCGCCGCCTTCCACGCTTACGCCCTCCCCTGCGACGGTGAGCGTGATCCGCCACCAATTCTTCCGCCGCCACAGCAGCGGCTGGGTGAACTGGAGGGCCTGCACCCTCCCCGGGGGAACGGTTCGCGCCGTCGTCGATAGGAGCCCGTAACGGAGCCGGATCCCGTCCGGGCTCGTCGCGACGGCGAAATCGAACTGTTGATTCAGGTGCTGCCACCAGAACGTCACTTGCGCGAGGATCGGAAGCAGGATCGGGACGACGATGGATGGTTCGCCGGTGATGATCGCCGCAGCGATGAGACCGACCGTCAACGCGATCCCGAACAGGAACCACAGGAAACGGATGAGGGAGCCGGCGATCCGGCCCGGGGTGATCCGCAGGAGCTCCCGCTCGGGCGCCTCCGGGGCGGGGGCCTGTTCCTCCCCGGAGCCGAGCCCGGCCGCCCGGGCGAGGATCTCGTTGCGCAGCCGCCCCGCCTCGTCGTCGCGCACGTACGCGATGACGAGGTTGTCCTGCCCGGAACCGGCGGAGGTGACCTGCAGGCTCACGAAGCCGAACACCCGGGCGAGCAGGGGCCGGTTGAGGTCGACCGATTGGATCCGATCGAGGCGAACGTGGCGCTGGGATCGGAAGAGGATTCCGCTGTGGACGTAGATGGATTCAGCGTCGAAACCGTAGCTGAGGCGCCGCCAGGCGAAGTAGTTGTAGGTGAGGCTCACGAGGGCGGAGAGGAACACGACCCCCAGGAAGATCATGCCGACGGTCAGCAGGGGAAGGTTCTCTTCCATGACGATGTCCCGGCCCTGCCAGACGGCGAAGGCGACGAGCGCCGTCGCCACCTTCCATGCGTTGAGCACGGGTGTGATGGGGGAGACCCGCCGGGCCTCCTCCCGGGGCGGGGTAGTCATGGCCGGCTCCGTCACAGCCCGGCCAGCATGCTTTCCGACCGCTTCGAGAGCCGGTCCCGGAGCCGCGTGGCCTCCGCTTCGGGGAGGCCGGGGATCTGCGCGTCGGAGGAGGCCGAGGCGGTGTGGAGGGTGACCGTGGCGATGCCGTATTTCCGCGCGAGCGGCCCGGAATCCACTTCTATGTACTGCATCCGCCCGTAGGGCACGAGCGTGAGCGATTTGAACATGATTCCCCGGCGGACGGCGAGTTCGTCGGAGAGTTCACAGTAGCCGATCGCGGGCACCTGGCGGCGGATCAGCCACAGGGCCCAGATGAGAGCAAGCGCGGTGAGGGCCGGCGCGACCCACAACCACGGCGTCACACCCGCGGCGAGGGCGATGCCCAGGAGGGTGGGCAGGCCGAGGCTGATGGCGACGATCCACGTGCGCACGTGGATAAGTTTTCGCGATACCGGTTGCCACGTGGCGCCGTCGATATCGAAAGGTGAGTCAGGCATCGGGTTATCCAGTTGGGGCGGAGTTCGGCGAGTCATCGTCGTCGGGCGGGATCCGGCAGCACCATTGGGCGATGAGACCAGCGGCGATGAGCGCGGCCGCCGCGACCAATGCTCCTATTGCTGAAACGGTAACAGACTGGGCATCCGGCGCGGGGAGGGCCTCGAACACCGTGATGATCTGCGCGGTGAAATAGCCTGCTTGCATCGCGCCGACGAGGGCGGCCGCCTGCCCGAGGGCGAGGGTGCGGGTCGCGCCGATCGCATCGAATTCTTCGCCCTTCTGCACCCAACGCCGCACCCGGATGCCGAGGAACAGGACGCTCGCGGCGATGAGGGCGAGGACGATCGTGACCGAGAGCGGCACCGCGAAGGGATCGGTGCCCCGCAGTTGGAGCCAACGCAAGACCACTGTTGCCACGCCCCCGACGACGAGGTAGAGGCCGAGCAGCAGTTTCCAGCCGATATGGGTCATTCTTCCCGGCGTACCTTCGACCACGGTGGCGTGCCCGAGGGTGGGGGCGAGGCCGCCTCTTCGCGCAGCCAGTCGATCGCGCCGGCCTCCTCCGGTCCCTCTTCCTCGGCGGGCGCGGCCTCCTGCTGGGCGCTGTCCTCCGCAGCCTCCGGTGCGGGCGCGGTTGCGCTCGGCGTGGGTGGGGGCGTCACGGGAAGGGCGGGCTGCACGTCGCTTTCGTACTCCGGCTCGCCCGCGGGCTCGGAGGCGAGCCAATCGGCGACCGCGGGAGGTTCCCCTTCGGGGCGCGGGTCCGGGGATGGTCCCGGGGTGGCAGGCGCGTCTTCGCCCACGGCGGGTTCCGATTCGGGGAGCGGTTGCTTCGGCGCCGGCACTCGCGGGGCGGCCGCAGCCGGCTCTTCTCGCTCTTCGAGCCAATCCAGCGCGAGCCAGCGCACCCCGGGCCGATCGGGGGCGGCTTCGGCGAGCTCGGCTACCTGCCCGCCGTCCTCGCCGGGGAGGACGGCGTCCGGTTCCACCTGCGCCCAGGGAACGAGCACGAAGGCCCGGTTCGCCGCCCGCGGGTGCGGCAGCGTGAGTTCGGGTTCGTTGGAGAGCACATCGCCGAAGGTGATGAGGTCGATATCGAGGGTGCGGTCTCCCCACCGCTCGACCCGGACCCGGCCGTGGGCGTCCTCGATCTTGTGAACCGCATCGAGCAGTTCCCGGGGAGACAACGTGGTCTCGGCGAGGACGACGGCGTTGAGGTAGTCACTCTGGGCCACGGCGTCCCCGTGGGTGACCGCTGCCGTCCGCGCGAGCGCGGAGACGTCGGTGACCTCGATGCCGGGAGCCTCGTCCAGGTCCGTGATCGCCTCGCGCAGGGTTGCGCGCACGTCGCCGAGGTTCCCGCCGAGTCCGAGCACCACCTTCGCGGGGGAATCGGGGGCGGTCTCCAGGTCCGCCCCGGCCGCACCCTCGTCGCGGGCGGGGACGCCCTCGT
>CAMXUZ010000152.1 GCA_947251855.1 uncultured Ruaniaceae bacterium | reverse complement strand
CGGCGGCAAGCGCCGTGGCCGACCTCGCTGCCCGCGCCGTGGCCGCCGTCGAAGCGCCCCTGCTCGGGGTCGGGGTGGGCAGCCCCGGCATCATCGACCCCGCGGGCACGGTGCTCACCGCCCCGAACTTCGGCTGGCAGGACTACCCCCTCGGGGACCTGCTGCGCGCGGAACTCGGCGTTCCCGTCCACATCGCCAACGACGCTAACGCCGCCGTCATGGCCGCCTCGAGTTTCGACAGCCACCAGGACGACCTCATGGTCATCAACATCGGCTACGGGGTAGGGGCCGGGTTGCTTCTCGACGGTGTTCCCCGCCTCGGACCGCGGTATGCCGCCGGGGAGATCGGTCACCTCGTCGTGGGAACGGACGGCGGCCCGGCCTGTGCGTGCGGTAAAGAGGGCTGCTTGGAGGCGTGGGTGTCCCGACCCAACCTTCGCCGCGCGCTCGAGGAGGCGGATTCCGAATCGGCCCGCCAGGACGTCCTCGCCGAGGCGGGCCGGCGGCTCGGAATCGTCATCGCACCCGTGATCGGTGCGCTCAACCTCACTGAGGTGGTGCTCAGTGGCCCGAGCAAGCTCCTCGAAGGGCCGTTCCTCGAATCCACCGAGCAAGCGGTCCGCGAACGTCTCCTTGCCGCCGTGGTCGAGCCGTTCAACATTCGCACGATGCCTGATTCCACGGACGCGGTGCTGCGCGGGGCGGCCGCCATCGTCCTCGCCGCGGAACTCGGCGTGAGTTAGAAGGAGGCGGCACGTTCCGTGCTTCTCCCGTTCTCGACAGGAACAAACTGCCGGTTCTGCACGATGAGGAAGATGATCACGGGGAACGCTAGCGCGCCCGAAGGCGCGCGTGGGTCACTCCTGGGTGCCGTGCGCGGCGAGCACTTCGGAGTTCAGTGCCGGCCACAGCGTGCCGTGCACCGAGGCGCGGAAGGATTCCGCCCCGAGGAACGCCCCAACCAATTGACACCGCGGATCCACCCACACGAAGGAACCCGACTGCCCGAAATGGCCGAAGGTCTCCGGGCACGCCTCGGGGGCGGTCCAGTGCGGCTTCTTCTTCCCGCGGATCTCATAGCCCAGACCCCAATCGTTCGGGGACTGTTTACCGAAACCGGGCAGCACGCCGTCGAGGCCAGGGAACTGGACCGTGCGGGCCGCGAGCCCGAGGTCGGCGGAGATGAGGGTGGGCGTGAGCATCTCGATGCCTAGGGCAAGCACGTCCCACACGTTGCCGCGGGCGCCGTAGGCGGCGCTGCCGTAGAACTCCACGGAGTCCATTTCCAGCGGCTCGAGCACAGCGTGATTCGTCCACTCCTGAAAACCCATTCCAACCTTGCTGCTCACGTGCTCCTCGAGCACCTCGAAACCGAGGTTGGAGTACACGCGGCGCCGTTCGGGAGACTGGGCCGGGGCGCCCGCTTCGAACTGGAGCCCGGAGGCGTGGGAGAGCAGATGCCGCACGGTGGAACCCGGGGGGCCGGCTTCTTCATCGAGCGCTACCTTCCCCTGGTCGATCGCGACGAGCGTCGCGAGCGCGGCGAGGGGCTTAGTGACCGACTTCCACTCGAAGACCGTGTCGGTCTGCCCGTCGCAGCTCAACATATCCGTTGCGGAGGCGACGGCGAATGCGATGGGGAAGTCAAATTGCGACAGCGTTGCGTAAGTAGCCACCACGCCAGCGTAGCCCTTTTCGCTTCTCGCGGTAGCCCCCTGCGAACCGGGCCGCGCGGGGCGGCGGTTTCGTTCGTCAGCGGGAGCGGGAGGCCGCGAACGCGAGCAGACCCCCGATGAGCCCGAGGTTCTTCAGAGCGTGGATCTGCTGGCCCTGCCGGGTCGCGTCATCGTCAGCTTTCCAGAACGGGTGACCCGCGAGCGTCGTCGGGACCAGTGAAGCCGCCAGTCCGACGGCGGCGGCGCGCGGCAGCAGGTTGAGGGCGAGCGCGGCCCCTCCCAGGACCATCGCCGAACCGTTCACGCGGGTGAGTGTCTCCGGATCCGGTAGGCCGAGTTCTGCCGCGGCATCAACTCGCGGGCCGGGATCGGCCGCGGTTCGATATCCGAGCACCATGAAAGGCACCCCAAGGGCGATCTGTGCTATGCGGCGTGTGGCTGACATCATTCCTCCAAGCGTTCCGGGTCCCCTTCACTGTAAACCGTCCAAAGCGGCCCGCGCGGGGGCCATCGTGCAGGGAATTCACCGCGCGTGCTCGCAGGAGGTTCCCAGGGCGAGCTCCACCGTCTCGTGCTGGCCGTTGCTCGCGACGGTGAGGGAAAGACACATGGGTTCGGTCGTTCGCACCCCGCCTGGGAAGGCATGCCACCCTCCGCCGCCGCAGCCCGGCAGGTGCAGTTCCACGACGTCGGAGTCCTCGCTGAAGTTACCCCAGGAGATGCGGGCCCGGTCCGGGTCGTCGACGTTGATGCGCGCCGACGCATCGCCGCGGGTGAGGAGCCCGAACTTCGCGAAGTACTCAAACTCCGTGGGTCCCTCCTGCGCAACGGACTGCAACGGCTCGTGGTCCGCCCGCGCAGAGGGCAGGGCAACCGCATCCAGGAGCTGGGTGTAATCCGGATACTCCTCAAGGTCGTCGAATGCATCGATACTGTCCGCACAGTCGAGCTCTCGTGAGGGCTGCTCGCGTGTTTCCACCTCCTCCGCCCCGGGGTGTGGCGCCGCTGGCGGCGGCGCGGCGCTGCACCCGGCCAGGCTCACCAACAGCCCGAGCGCGAGCGAACGTCGCTGCCTGGAGGCCTGCCCCAATGGGATCTCGTGCTCGGTAGGAGAGTCACTGCTCCTGACACGCTGTGTGGAAATCGCGGATCCCCTCCTCCGTTGCCTCATCATCGGCATCCGCAATCGCCCCGAGGATCGCGTGAGCGGCGTCCGCCAGGTCTTTGTGGCCGGGCGGCTCCGCCCCCAGTGCACCTCCGGTAAGGCTGGTCGCTCCGAAGAGCTTGGTCAGGATAAGGCCCTTTTCACTGGGGGTGTCGGTGCCGATGGCGTCGAACCACTCGCGTGGGGACCCATCGGCGTCATTGACGTCCGCGATGAGATTGCAGGCAAATGAGATCCGCCCAGTTGGCGAAGTATCGGCCTTTTCGGTTGGGAGGCCTTCGTCCTCGCAGGCGGCCTGAAGGCTGCTTAACTCGGAGTCGACTGTTTCCATGTCTAGCTCCGTTAACGCGCGGGTGAGATCTGGGTGCATGAGGTCGGCGTAGCCCGCGAGTGGCGTGCCACTTGCGCTGCCGAGCAGATAGACGGCGCTCATTGCCGAATTGAACTCGTCGTCAAACTCCGACTCACCCGGGGTGGGGTTCCAATCCGTGGCGGGCTGGTCAATATCACGAGCGAGAGCGCACGCGTACGTCGCGACGTGTCGCGGTTCGAGGTCGGTTCGGTCGAGGCCGCCGTCGCATCCGCCGATGGCGAATACCGACACGATGCCAAGCACACCGCCAAGAGAGGTCAGTCTTCTTCTTTGAATCATTCCTCGCCTCTCTAGCTCAGAAGGCCGTCACCCTTCACCCTATTAGCAATTTCGGCGGGGGATATTCGCGCAGTGACCGCGCAGGTCCTATTGCGGGTCGTGACCTTCGAGGCGATCAAGCATGAAGGTGAGCGTCGGGCGCAGGACAATCGCTCCGCCGAACCCGGGGATCTTGCCCTCCCAGTTCAAGGGATCCGCGCCGGTCCCAGAGGTCATCTTTGCGACGAGATTTTTTGCTTCTGCCCGGCCGTTATCCACAGGTTTCCGGGGCCGGGGCCGTCGTCCACATCTGCTGGCAATGTCCTCCCATTCTCGTGCCGCGCCTGCGAAAGTCTCAAGCAGCACAGAAAGGTGCGTGAGAGATGTTTTCACATAGGAAGTGGGCGGCCGCGGTCCTCGGCGGCATCGTTCTGATCGGAGCGGGCGTCTCGGCGGCGCACGCTGATGAGGACCGGACCGAACCCGGTGGGAAGGAATTCTCCATCGGACCCGCGTCAGCGCGGGAGGTCGGCGAGGCGGGCACGATGCTCTTCCCGGTGTTCGAAGCCGCCCGAGACGACCAGGGTGCCAACCGTAAACCGGATTTGCTCGCCTACTGCATCGAGATGGACGTGCGGGCGCGGTTCAACGTGGATGTCGAACTCGCCGAGTGGAGCCAGTTCCCGGGAGAGAACGAGTTCACCGGGAACCGGGAGGTGCAGGAAAAGGTCGGGTGGATCGTCCAGAACAGCTACCCCGCCGTCGACCTCGCGGACCTCGGCGAACGGGCCGGGATCGACCGGCTCACCGCCGCCGAAGCGATTGCCGGGACCCAGCACGCGATCTGGCACTTCACGGATGGGGAACGGCGGAAACTCCGCTCGAATGCCGCCTACCTGCGCGCATACCTCATCGGAGAGGCGAACGTGGGGCTCCCCGAAAACGATGTCCGCCCAACGGTGCGGGTAGAGGTGAGCGAGGGCGCGAACCGGGAACTGGGCAAGCCGATCGGCCCGTTCGTGGTGGAATCCAACGTTGAGCCGATCGCCGTCACTACAGATGCGGAGGCGGATCTCATCGACGGCGCGGGCGAACGGCTCGACGCGGAGAACGTTGGTAGCGGCACCGAG
>CAMXUZ010000151.1 GCA_947251855.1 uncultured Ruaniaceae bacterium | reverse complement strand
TCCTGAGTGGCGCACCCGCGCGAACCCGCCGGCGTTCCCCGCCTCGGTTCCCACGGATCCGGCGCCCGGTCGAGATCGCGGAGATCGGCGCGGGTGCGCGGCAAAGCGCTCGTTCAGCGGGGGCCCGATCCGCGCGGGATGCGCCCCGGAGAATGAGCAGCGCGGCCCCGCCCCCGCGAGACGCATCGGGGTGACCAACCACACATCGGCTCTATCCTGGGCTGACAGCCCGCTCGAAGTGCCCTAGGCTGATTGAAAGATAAACTATCTTGGAGTTGAGGATGGGAAACGAAGCATCGTACGTCGAACCCGGCAAGGAATTCACCCGGGACATGAACTACATCCCCGACCGCATCACTGCCCGGAAGGGCGCCAGTGCCGACCGGCTCGATCCTACCGCGACCGACGGCGGGATCGAGGTGCCGACCTGGCCGGTGGAGCCGGGGCGGTACCGACTCGTCGCGGCCAAGGCCTGCCCGTGGGCGAACCGGACGCTCATCGTGCGCAACCTCCTGGGGCTGCAGGACGTCATCTCGGTGGGGATGCCCGGGCCCACCCACGACGCGCGCTCGTGGACCTTCGACCTCGATCCCGGCGGGGTGGATCCGGTGCTGAAGATCGAACGGCTCCAGCAGGCATACTTCGCCCGCTACCCCGACTACCCCCGCGGGATCACGGTTCCGGCGATCGTGGAGATCGCCTCGGGCGAGGTCGTGACGAACGACTTCCCCTGGATCACCCACGACTTCTTCTTCGAATGGCGCGACCACCACCGCGAGGGCGCGCCGAACCTGTGGCCCGAACAGGACCGCGAGGAGATGGAAGCGGTGATGAAGCGGGTGTTCACCGAGGTGAATAATGGGGTGTACCGGTGCGGGTTCGCCGGTTCCCAGGAGGCCTACGACGCCGCCTATGACCGGCTCTGGGCGGCGATGGACTGGCTCGAGGACCGGCTCGCGGATCGCACCTATCTCATGGGGGAGCACCTCACCGAGGCCGACGTGCGCCTGTTCACCACCCTCGCCCGGTTCGACGCCGTCTACCACGGGCACTTCAAGTGCAATCGGAACAAGCTCACCGAGATGCCGAACCTGTGGCGTTATGCCAAGCACCTGTACAACATCCCGGAATTCGGCGAGACGATCGACTTCGACCAGATCAAGGAGCACTACTACGTCGTGCACACCGACGTGAACCCCTCGGGGATCATCCCCAAAGGGCCGGACGAGAGCGTCTGGCGGGAGTAGGCGCCGCGGCGCGGCAGGCCCCTACCCGCGGCTACTCGTTGCCCGTGAGCTCGGCGTCGATCGCTTCGATGAAGGTGTCCGTCGGCTGCGCCCCGATGATCGGGCGGCCGTTGGTGAGGAACGCGGGCGTGGAGAATACGCCGGGTTCCTCCCCTTCGGCGAAATTCGCCTCCACCGCGTCCTGAACCTCCTCACCGGCTCGGTCGGCATTGAATTTCTCGACGTCGAGGCCCAGGTCTCCCGCTAACTCCTCCAACGCGTCGTCGCTCAGGGCGCCCGCGCTCGGTGAGTCGCCGCCGTCGAATAGCGTCTGGGTGAAGTCGAGGTACTTCCCCTGCAGGCCGGCGGCGTAGCCGGCGTACGCGGCGCGGCGGGAGTCCTCTCCGAAGACGGCGAGGTCGCGCCACTCCACGCGAAGCTCCTCATCCTCGATGTAGGGCGTGAGCTCCGGCAGGGTCTGCGCCGTCCACAGTGCGCAGAAGGGGCATTGGAAATCGGAGAACATCACGATCGTGACCGGGGCGTCGAGGGCCCCCATCGCGAGCGGATCCTCGGGGTCGTGGCGCTCGGCATCGACCTTCTCCTCCGAGTCGGGCTCGACCACCTCCCCGACGACGCCGCTGGGATCCGTCGTCGCTTCCTGCCCGGCCTCTTCGGGGTCACCGGCAGCGGTAGGCTCATCGTCCCCGCCGCCGATGAGGAGATAGGCGATGATGGCCAACGCAGCGGCGACGATGATCGCGGGGATAAGAAAGTTTCGGGAACGGGAAGACACACGACTCCAAAAGATTTCAGGCTACTACCTGCCATAGTAGGCACACGTGCCCGGAAACGGGAATGTGACGTTTCCCATCACCACGCCCCTCGCCTGGACTGCCCAGTGGCAGGGCGCGCCGGTCAGCCCCTCCCGTGGGCCTTGTCCCACACGAATGACGGAATGAGGTCCGCGAATTCGACGAGGCGATTGGCGACGTCGGGAATCCTCTCCACGTGTTGCCGGCCGGGAATGCATACGAACAGGTAGCGGCCGCTGATCCCGAAGGTGAGGTTGCGGTTTCGGGGCTCCATGAACCAGTTCATCGCGCGGGGGTGGAGCACGTCGTGGACGGCGGCGCGCGAGGCTCCGCGCACGAGCCACGTGCGGTTGAACTCCTCGGACTCGAGGTGAATATCCTGCAGTCCCAGGGCGATGCCGAGGGAGTCGGTGGCGTACTGGGGTCGCAGCGACATCGGGGGCAGGGTGGCGGGCAGGAGCAGGGTGACGACGTGCTGATAGTGGCGGTACTCCCGACTCTTGGGGTCGATTCCGAAGCTGAAATCGAAGGAATGGCCCTGGTAGCGCCCGTCGGTGTGGTGGATGACGTCGTCGAATCGGCGGCGGGTGCCGGAGGTGAAGGGCGGGATCCCGAAGTATTCGCCCGCGAGCTCCGGCTGCGAGGGCGCGAACACCCATCCCGCTCTCCGCGCGTACTCGCGAGCCCGGCGCCGGCGGCGACCTTCGGTCCGGAAGGTGCGCAGGAGAAGCACGAACGCGCCGGCGAGCACGGGGATGACCACGAGCGCGAGTAGGGGGAAGACTCCGAGCAACTCCCAGTTCACGGCGCCCCTATTGCCGCTGCCGCTGGGGAGCGGAGACCTTCTGCCACACGAAGCCGGGGATGTTCCGGTAGAACTCGATGAGGAGTTCCGCCCGGGGCACGATCTCGTCGGGGTCGAAGGGCTGGAAGGCGTAACCGAAGAGGAGATCCGCGCTCAGGGTGAAGTTCCGCCGCGGGTG